>DATKZW010000709.1:0-6018 GCA_035527775.1 Sumerlaeia bacterium
GGCCACCGTCGCGGCGCGCATCAGAACGCGTTTCTCTTCCTCCTCGAACTTGCCGTGTAGACGGACGTTGCGAATGGGGTCCGCGCCTTGCGGCGGCAATCCCTCGCAGACGGATCCTGCAACCAGGAACGCAGTCTCCGGGAGGAGCGGGGCGACCTTCTCGATCAGGAACCGGGCCGCGTCGATGTTGGGAGGATGCTGGCTTCCCAGGAAGAGAGCCACGGCAGTTTCCGGCGCAAGACCCAGCCGGCGTCGCGCCTGGGCCGCGGATTCGTCGTCGGCCAAGTCAACTGGCTCGATCACCCGAGCGTTCGCCGCCGCTCGGGCGTTCGCCGCCCGCGTCATCTCCACGCCGTTGGGAACGATGTAGATCTTCGTGGGATCGACGTCGTAGCGCGTCGCCATGGCGTCCGCGTCTTCGTGACTGCACGCGAAGACCAGATCCGCGCGCCGCGCGAGAATCCGCTCATGGCGGGCGAGCCACCGGGCCGCCAGGCGCCCGGGCATCCCCCGCATGGTTTCCCTCAGAAGCGCACTCTCGACGTTGTAGGCGTTGTAGACAAGGAAAGGCCGGTCCTTGCTTCGGGATGGGAAGAGAGGCCCCAGAGGGAAGGGATACTCGAAGACGACGATCCTGCTCGTGGCGACAACCTCGCGGACCCGCTCCACAAAAGACGGGTGAAACCTCGCCGCCATGGCGACCACCACGCCGGAGCATTCGCCCTGGCGCAGTACGCGCTCCATCGCCTGGTGCAGACGATGATGCGCCATGGTCTTTGGAACGCGATACTCCTCGCACCTCTCATTGTGCCGGATTGTTTCGGGTTCGACGAAGGGAAACGTCGCGGTCACGATCCGCACGCGAAACCCAAGGTTCGCGAGCCGCGTGTAGAGATGCCACAGCCGCATCTCGCCGCCCGAGCGGGGAGGCGCGAACGCCGGGAAAAAACTGACCGCCCCCAGCGCGACCGGCTCAGAAGGGCGAAGCGGACGGCGTCCGTCGCGAGGCGAGGGAGTGGAACAGCCGCCCTCGGCGGTGCGAGTGGAACAGCCGCCCTCGGCTGTGAGAGACGTGGGGGCGCCGGGATCCTGCATGTTTCCTCACCGTGGTCCGTTGGACTCGTGCGCCTTCGGCGACCTTCGCCCACGAGGAAGGCGGAAGGTGGAATGCCATCCTTCCGCCTTCATCCTTCCGCCTTCATTCTTCCCGGCGCGCTTGGGTCTCTGTGGAACAGACGCCCTCGGCTGTTTTTTCCGTCCCCGCTCAAGAGGCGGCGGCCGGCGGGGCCGGCGCGGCGTCCGCCTCACGGACCCCGTCCGCCGGAACCGGCCTGCGCACCAACATGAGATAATCCTGATTCCCGAAAAGCAGCTCGTTCAGTCTCCGGATGTTCTCACGCTCGACGTCGCCGCCCGTTTCGCGAAGTTTTTCGTATTCCGCCACGGGGTGGACAAATCGCGTTTCCACGTGTTCGAGGCCGGCGCATTCGCAGGCGAAACGCAAGGTGTCCGGAACGAGGAAACGCTGGTGGGTTAGATCCATCAGGTACCAGCGGTAGGCGGCGAAGGTCCCCGGGTTCAAGGTCTCGAAGAGGGCGACGCCTCCCGGAGCGAGCTTGGCGGCCACTAAGTCAATGAAGCGTCGCAGCACGGCTGGCGCAAGATGTTCGAGCACCTGGAAGGCAACGATAGCGCCGAACCGTCCGTCGGGTTGTCTCTCCAGGTAGGCGGCGGCGTCCGCCTCCTCCACCTCGAGCCCCGCCTTGCGGCCTTCTTCCGCGAAAACGCGATTGATGTCAACGCCCTTCCCCTCGTAGCCCGCCTCTTTCAGCGCTCGAAGGAATTCGCCCCGTCCGCAACCCGCGTCGAGAACCAGCCGCTTCCCCTCGGGCAACGGTTCGAGGTGGCGCGCGAGCAGCTGGATGTACTCGTCCTGCCAGGCGCGGATGTCTTCGGCGGACCCGCGCCAGCTGTCCTCGTAGACGTGGTAAGCCGCGTCATCGACGAAGCTGCTCGGCGCCCGGGCCGGGGAAGGCGCGGACGGGGACCGCGCCGGCGGCGGGCTTGTGACGGCAGGCGGAGAGCTGGGAGCGGGCATTTTCTCCGCTACACGCCGCAGTTCGTTCTGGAAAAGCCCGAAAAGCTGCCGCATCTTTCCCGACAGGTCGTCGAGATGTTGCCGCGAGAAATCTTCCATCCGCTTCTCGGACGCCCGGACCGTCTCAAGGGTGCGCCGATCCGCCTCGTGGGCGACTCTCTGCGTTTCCCCCACGAGCCTTGCGTTGGCCTCCTGAACGGCTTTCTGCGTCTCCGCCACCATCTGCTTCTGCGCCTCTTGGACCGCCGCCTGGGTCTTCGTCACCATCTCCTCGCCCGTCCGGGCAACGTATTCATGCTGGGCTTGTGTGCGCTCCTCCGTTTCGCGCCGCATCGTCTCGACCTGCTCGCCCACGTACCGATCCAGGGTTTCCGCGTGCTGGGTGAGAATCCGAAGGGCCTGGCTGGCGTGGGAATTGAAATCCACTTGCGGAGCGCTGATCAGACGAAGCATCCGGTGAAGGAGCCGTTTGGGAAATCCGAATCGCGTGCCCGGCGGGATCTGGTTGATGTGGACACTCGCCTCCATTGCAGGGAGAACCAGATCGTTGAGATACTGGAAAGGGCGGACGGACCCGTCGCCGCGACGCGCGGGGTCCGCGCTTTCGAAGGCGCGGTCCCGTTCTTCCTCCTCCGCAGTCTCATCGGCCGGCGCGCGCCCCTCGGCGCCCAGGTCTATGCCGCTTTCACTGGATGGAAGGGGGTGTTGGGCCGGTAAAGCTAAGTCCTCGGGCCGATGGGGGCCGCTCAGATTGTCCACGATTCTCTTTGGGTCATAGCGTTTCATGGCATCTGTTCCGGAAAGGAATAGATGGATCGAATTCCCGGGCCGGAAGGGGGCGGCCCGGGCTTCTCGGGCGCGGCGACCGCGGACCCGGTCCGTGTGAGCGAGAAGACCTGCAAACGCCCGATCAGGTCCGCCGGCAGGGGGAAAGTGAAAAGGCCGCTCTCCCCCGGCTCGCCCGCGACGCTCCCGCCGAGCCAGGCAAGTTGCAGGCCGAGGCGGACCCGGTCCGTGCCGGCGTCCGCCCCCTTCCTATCGGCGGTTTGCCGACTGCCCCCGATGACCTCGTCGTGGGGGAGCGCGGACCCGGCCCGTGCTGTGGTTTCCACCGCCATCCGGGTTGCGGTCGGTTGGAAAAGGAATCTCCCTTTGCCGTCCAACCGTCGGAGCCGGTCGCGGACCCGCTCCGCGCCGCGGCCCTTCTTTGCTTCATCCTCACGGACCGCATCCGCCTCACGGACCCTGCCCGCCTCAGGGACCCCGTCCGCCACTATCCAGCCATCCAGGAACCAAGGATCGCACTCGCATCCGGAATCCAGCCGGCCCGGCGGTTGACCGAAGAGCGCCACAAGGGTGGCCGGGATGTCGATGTCGGAGGGTCTGGGCTCCGAGACGCGCACCTTTGGGCAGAGCCGAGCCATCCCGTAGAATCGGAAATCGGTGGAGGGCATCACGCGGAAACGGCAGGCCTTGTCGACCCAATCGAAACTGGTGACCAGATGGCTTTCATCGAGATGCACCGCCACCGTGGCGGAGTAATCGCCCGGTCCCAAATCCAGGGGAAAATCGAAGGTTACGTCCACGACTTCACCCGCTCGGAAGCGCCCCAGGTCCCGGTCAAGTCCGGCCGTGTTGACGCCGAAGACTTCGATGCCGAGCCGGTTACGGAAGAGCACGCCGACCGTGGGAGAGGCGATGTCTTCCAGAAAGAGGATCTTGAGAGCGAGCGACGCCCGTTCGCCGCTGGTGAGGATCTCGCTGGGCTTCCCCTCGGCGTTGCGCAGCTGCGCCTGGCATATCAGCGCGCGGAAATTCCCCGCGCGTTGTGTGCCCATCGCGCCGGCGTCGGACGGGTCGCGCACGAGAATCTGCGTCGTGCCGGACGCGGACCGCTGGGCGATGCGGGCGTTGTAGAAATCCAGGACCTCCTCCGGAGCGCCAATCTGCTGGACCGACCCGTGTTCCAGGAACACGGCCCGGTCGCAAAGCGTCATCACCGCCATGGGATCGTGCGAGACGAAGAGGATCGTTTTCCCCTCTTCGCGGAACTCCCGAATGCGGCGGACGCATTTCTGCGAGAAGTAGGCGTCGCCCACGCTCAGCGCCTCGTCGATGATCAGGACGTCCGGGTCCACGCACGAAGCGATCGAGAACCCAAGCCGCAACACCATGCCCGACGAATACGTGCGGATCGGTTGGTCGATGAAGTTCCCCAGTTCGGAGAATTGGATGATGTCAGGGAGGCGCTCGGCGATCTCCTCGTCGCTCAGTCCGAGCATCTTGCCGTTCAGGTGGATGTTCAGGCGCCCCGTGAATTCCGCGTGGAACCCCGTGCCCAGTTCCAGGAGCGCCGCCACGCGCCCCTCGACCGCCACCTCCCCTTCGGTCGGGAACAGGGTGCCCGTGATAATCTTGAGGAGCGTGCTCTTGCCCGCCCCGTTCGGCCCGACGATGCCCATCGACGTCCCCGTGGGCGCCTCCAGGTTCACGTCTCGGAGCGCCCAAAACGGGGTGTGGTAGGACCGTCTCCCCAGCGTGAGCCATTCTTTGAACCGGTGCAGGGGGCGACTGTACAGATTGAAGCGCTTGGAGAGGTGTCTGGTCGTGATCGACATGAGGGCGACGCCTTCGAGACGGCCGGCGAGGTGGCGCCGTGCACAATCGCAGTCCCGGACCCGGTCCGCACCGCAGCCACAGAAAGAGAGGCAAAGGAATCCACGTCTCGCGGACCGCATCGGCCCTGCCGACCGCATCGGCCCCGCCGACCGGGTCCGCGTCGGCCCTACTTCTTCGCCAGGGCATGGTCGCGCAACGCTCGGTCCAGCCTGCGCCAGGCCTCTGCCCCGAACATGTGAACCAGCGTGTCTTTCATTTCAACGTAGACCGGCCTTCTTGCGATCTTGTTGCGATGGATGCAGCCCACGTCGGCGTAGTTGTCCTCGTCCTCGCCCAACCTCATGACCTCCTCGCCGTGAACCGTCACCAACACCACCTCGTCCTCCTCGTCCACGTCAAGGAGGAAGAGAGGAAACATCACGCACGCCGACGGCTTGTACAGATAAGGCGAGAGATTGCTCTCCAGACAATAGGCGTGAATCATGCAACCGTGAAAGCCGAATTCCCCCGTGTCGGGCGTCAGGAAAACACAGAAGCTCTTTCGCCCTTTGCTCAAGAGACGATCGAATCCCTCGTCCCACTCGTAGTAGCCCCCCGCCTTTTCGATGGCGGCCCCGAGACGCGGAAACCGCTCCAACATTCCGGGCAGGATCCGGTCGATCCGATCTCGTTCCTTTGTCGAAAGACGTGGCGTGTACACTACGCAGCACGAGTTGGACTTCCGTTTTCCGCCGCGGATCTTGCCGTTCTTGCCGGGGATGCACAGGCGTGTGTCGCAGACGAATTCCTGGAGCATCGCCTGCGCGTCGAAGAGAAGATTGCCGACCTTGACGATCCGGCCTTTCTCGGTCAGATAATCCACGTACTTCTCCGACTCGTCTCGGTCGTACGATGCCGTGTCTTCGCTCAATCGTGTGCGCAGCCGAAAAGCCATATTGCGGTCGTCTCTCTCCATATAGCAAGACTGGCGCCGCGGATTTCACCTTCCAGAAGACGCAGGTCCGCGCCGAAATTGTGGGCGCCAAAGAGGGAAGAAGCAAGCAGAAAATGACGCTTCTCGTGGAAGGGCCTCAATCCTTCACGCGTGGAGCGATGCGGCGTCTCGGGGGGCGCGGCGGGGGTTGTTTTCCGCCGCGCGGGCTTTTCGCCGCGGCTTTCGCCCGCGATTCGGCCCTCGTCGGGCGGGGATCGCGGCTCTGGGCGGGATTTCACCGTGTTTTCGGCGCAGTTCTCCCGGCCGCTTTCTGCAGCGTCTGCGTCAGGGGGGGTGAGGCGGGCGGCCGGGGCGGCTCAGCACTGGC
>DATKZW010000710.1:0-3869 GCA_035527775.1 Sumerlaeia bacterium
GCTATTAGCGCGTTGCGAGCGTCCGCAAACGCGAAGACCTGCTGTGCCGCCTGAGCCATTTCGGGGCGCGCGAGCATCCGGACTATGGACGCGATGTGGTCCGGGGTCGGCGCCGGTCTCCCGGGGGGCGGGGACGACTCAGTCTGCGCGCTCGGCGAGGGAACGACGGTCAGGATCCGCGCCAGCGCGGCGCGGGCTTCCGCGCTCTGGAAGACCTGCTTGGCCACGTTCGCCATCTCGGGCCAGCCGAGAATGCGGAGGGCCTCCGACGTTTCAAACGGCAATCCGGGGGCCTCGGCCGGGAGAGGGGCGGACAGGAAAAGCCGAGTCAGCGTTTCGACCGCTTGCGGGTCCGAGAGCACGCCCGCGACGATGGCGGCCTGCTCCGTCCCCGGCGCGACCCGGGCCAGGATCTCGAGCACGGCGCCTCGCGTCGCGTCATTCCCCAAGAGCTGAGGAACCCGAGCGACGTTGTCGGGCCGGGCAATGATGCGGAAGACCCGTTGGGCCGTCTCGAGCATTTCGGGTCGCGCCAGGATCTCGAGCGTCGCCGCCACGCCGTCGCGAGAGGAGAAAAGAAAGCGGATCGCTTGGGCTCGGCTCGATGAGTTCTGCAGGAGGGTCGACACGACGTCAGACGCGTCTTCGCGGGCCAGGATCGACCTGGCAATCGCGGAGGGACTATGGGGATCGGCCACCTCGAGCTGCGCCAGCAGGCGGATTGTTATGTCCGCCAACCGGGGATCGCGGAGGAACTCCGGGATTCGACTCACGACTTCCGGTTGCGAGAAGATCCGAACAACCTGTTCACGGAGCCCTTCGTCGGCCAGAATAAAGGAGAGATTGGCCACTGGAGGGGCTGCCGGCGCGTCGGGGCCGGCCCGCGCCGGCGAGGGCGCGGGGACCGCGTTAGGCGCGTCCGGTCCGGCGTCGCTCGGCGGCCGGAAAGCCTGGGCGAGCGCTCGCAACACCGCGTCCGCCAGACGCCGCAACCCTTCTCCAGAGAGTCGGACCGTGTCCGCGGACCGGCCTGAGGCGCGCGGGCCGCGTGGGGGTGCGACGCTTCGGGCCGCGTGAGGCGCGATTTCCTGCTCCGAGGCGGCTGGCGAGGCCCGGCTCGACATCCCCGCGTCGGCGGATCGCAGAACGGCGCGCATCATGCGCTGGATCTGGGCCACGTCGATCTCGGCCATGAGGTGATCCTCACGCCGGCCTAAGAGGCCGGTTCATCCCTCGCGCGCCCGCGGACCCTCGCGCGCCCGCGGCGGGTCCAGGTTCCGCTGTAGAAACCGCCAAAATGGGAACGCCCCGCAAGGGGGTGTACGCCGGCCAAAGAGGCCGGTACGCCCGCTCTCCGCGGGCGGGGTTCCGCGGGCCTCGGCGCCCCGTACGCGGGGGGAATCCGCCACCCGGCGAGGAAAGCGGACTGGTTGAATCATCGACACTTAGCGGATCGGACTTAAGGGGCTCGAGAGGTCACTCGAGCAGAACGGCGGCGACGAAACAGCCCATCGGGCGGAAATCCTGGCTCGACTCGATCCTCTCGGCGGGGATGAAACAGGTCTCATTGACGATCCGCAACGTCGCCGCCCTCTCGGTCCGGATCCCCGGCAAGGCAAAACGCCGGATCACCCAGTTCTCATGCGCCACGTCGATCTCGCCGAGCAACTGGCCTTCAAGAAGGACTCTCCCCCGGAAGGGCCCGCCAAGCAAAGGAACGGGAGCGCTGATCAGCACCTTGAGGGCGCGCAGGCCCGGGCGCAAGCGGAGGCGAAAAGCCGCCTCCTTCTGCGTGGCGCGGTAGGGCAGATCGCTGGGATAGCCCGTCTCGCGCTCATGCCATCCTTCTCCGAGAAAGGGATACTCGGAGACGCCGACGACGAAGCCGTCGCCCGGCGCGGACGGGGTCCGTGAATCGGGCGGACGGGGTCCGTGAACCAGAATCGCCTCCTCGAGGCGTGATCTTTTCTCTGCATTCGGGCGCATCGGTTTCCCGCCGGTCCGATCGTTCTTGCAGGGCAAGAACGATCTCACGCGGCCTCGGCGCCTCCTTCCGCGACCCTTCAGCGCCAGCGAAGCCGCCGCCAGAGCCTGACGAGACGGCTCGTTTCATAGGGCTTGAGTCTCCGCCGCAGCTCTGCGACTTCCTCCTCGAGCCGCGTTCGATCGCGCTCTTGGCCCTCCACGATCCGCTCGAGCCGGTCCACGTAATCGTTGGCGAGGGAATCGTGGTTCCGCGCGCGCTTAGCCATCGCCGCCGCCATCTTCTGGAACAATCCGCACAGCGCCACGGTCCGCCGACTGTCCACTTCGGGCGGAGGCGGGACATGTTCCCCCGGCCCGAAGAACTCAAGACCCGCAATAGCGGGCGGGCCTGCCTGTGCGCAACGGGCAGACAGGCGCTGCGCCGCGCGACTTGCCTGCGACTGGTCCCGGTGGGCGAGGATGAGGTGTCGATACGTGGGCGGGCGATGATCGCTGTCTGACGCATGGTCCGCGTAGAGGCGGTTGACCTCGGCAAAATCGGCGAAGCAGTCGGGCAGAGCGTCGAGCAACAGCTCCGTATGTTTGAGAACGGCCCAATCCCGAAGGGACACGTTCGGCGCGGCGGCCGTGTGGAGACCCCGCTTCTCCAACGCCTCTCGCGTCTCCGCCAGGTCCGGCAGACCGTGGCCCAGATGCTCATCAAGCCACGGATTCGTCTTGCCCGTCACCAGCCGGGTCGTCTCGTTCAAAAGAACCTCGCACTCCCGGACCGCCTCCGAATGGAATGGCCCGCCAATCAAGATCCATCCTCGCGAGACGCGAGCCATCTCGCCAACGAAGTCGTTGCGCTTCTCCGGCGGGATGTGTTCGAGGACGTCGTCGGCTATGGCTGCTTCGAAGCAACCGTCGGCCAGAGGCAAAGCGCAGCCGCTCCCTTTGACGTATCCCTCGATCCGGCAGACTTCGCGGTCGACGGTAATGACCTCCGCTTTTCCCCTCAACATTTCGGAAAGGATTCCCGGATACCCGCCCACGTCCAGGACCCGCCGCAACGGCGCCCGGGGGTCGGCAGGGAAGAGGCGCTCAATCACTTCCTTCGAGAGACTCAGACGTTGGGATTTGTCGAAGGCCAGGCTCTGAGACATGAGAGGGGGGTCCGAACTAGAAAGCCAGGCGGTATTCGAGCCGAGGACCCTGCAAAGGCGCCGCCGCCTTTCCCAAAGTGGAGCGAGCGCTGGCGTTCAGAACGTCCATCAGCGTTCGCTTCGGCCTGTACTCGTAGATCTCCGGTTCCTCGATGCCGGCCATTTCGGCCAGCCGCTCGAGGGCCTGGGCCTGGGCGCCGACCTTGTCGACCAAGCCATACACGACCGACTGGCGACCCGTCATGATTCGCCCATCGGCAATCCGGCGAAGGAGTCTTTCCGCCGTCGCGTCCGGACCCAAGTCTTCCAGGACCTGCGACTCTTCCTGAGGCAGGTTCTCCAAAGCCTTGGTCAGTTGGGCTTCTCGATGTTCGAGAATCGCTTCCACGAACTGGTTGTGCGTATCGTCGATGACACCCTGGAGAAGGGCCCGTTCCTCTTCCGCGAGGGTGCGAGTCAGCGACGGGACGTCTTTGAATCTCCCGCTCTTCACTACGGTTTCCTTGACCCCGATTTTCTCAGCCAGCCCTTCGAGGTTGGGCAGGCTGAGGATCACGCCGATGCTGCCGGTCAAAGTGCCGGAGTTCGTGAAGATCTCGTCCGCCGCGCAAGCGACATAGTATGCCCCCGAGGCGGCCACGTCGCCCATCGACGCCACAACCACCTTGCCGCTCTTCTTCAACCCCTTCAGCGCTTCGTAGATCTCCTGCGACCCCCCGACCGTCCCGCCCCCCGAGT
>DATKZW010000711.1:0-4461 GCA_035527775.1 Sumerlaeia bacterium
GATTTCGTTCTCCTGGAAAAAAGTGCCAGTCCCGAGCTGAATCTTCCCACCCCCCGTCAGCGCATTGAAGGCGATCGCAACTACGTGCGCGCGACAGGGAGCGTCACCAACTTCTCAACGGGGGAGTTGCGACCCACGGAGCGCTCCTTGGACATGGCGCTCGTCACGAAAGGGCCTGACCGCGCGACGCCTTTCTTCGTGGTCCAGACTCCCGCCGGCGAACGCCTGACCCGGGCCGGGGATTTCGCTCTCAACGAGTCCCAAGAGATGGCGACGCGGGACGGCTACCGGGTCCTCTCCACGGCCGGCCAGCCGATCCAGGTCACAGGCAGCCCCTCCGAAGCCGTCTACGTCAGCCCCTCCGGCGATATCAGCAAAGGGGGCCAGGACATCGGCAGCATGCGCGTAGTCTTGGCGGAAAGACCCGATCGGCTGGTCAAAACGGGCAACGGTCTCTTCAGCGATCCCAGCGGGGCGGCCCAGGTCCGCGACGCGCAGGCCGACGATGGCGTGTCGGTGCGTCAGAACCTTCTCGAGATGGCGAACGTCAACGTCGTGGCGGAGCTGGTGAAGATGATCGAGATCCAGCGGACCTACACCGCATTGCAGAAGACAATCCAGACCATCGACGAGGCGTCGTCTCGGACGATCACGGGGGCGCTGAGCGCCTAGGACGGTTAGGAAGCCTCTTTTCACGGCGGGCATTTCAGCCTGAGGGAGTTTGTCACGATGCGAGCCCTTTACGTTTCAGCCACCGGCATGAAGGCCCAGCAGATTAACCTGGACGTGGTGGCCAACAACCTGGCCAACGTGAACACGTGCGGCTTCAAGCGCGGACGAGTCGATTTCGAGGACCTGATCTACCAGACTCTGCGTCCCGTCGGCGCCAGCGCCACGGCCAACACCGAAGTGCCCACCGGCATCTACCTCGGCCACGGCGCGCGTCCCGCCTCGACATCCAAGATTTTCAACCAGGGGTCAGCTGTTTTCACCGATACGTGGAGCGACATTGCCATCGAGGGCGAAGGCTTCTTTCAGGTCGAGCTGCCCGATGGGACCATCGCCTACACGCGGGCGGGGTCGTTCAAGATCAATTCCGAGGGCACGCTTACGACCCCCAACGGCAATCCCGTCTCCCCACAGATCACAATCCCGCAGAACGCCGTTCATGAATCGATTAGCGTGGGGCAGGACGGCACCATCACGTATCGCGCCGGCGGGGCGGGGGCTGTGGCCCCCGCCACCGCCGGACAGTTGCAGCTGGCCCAGTTCGTCAACCCCGCCGGTCTGGAAGCCATCGGGTCGAACCTCTTCGTCGAAAGCGCCACGTCCGGAGCGCCAGCCGTGGACACCCCCGGCCAGAACGGTCTCGGCAAGACGGTCGGGGGCACGCTCGAGATGTCGAACGTGCAGGTGGTGGACGAGTTGGTCCAGATGATCATCGGGCAACGAGCCTACGAGATCAACTCCAAGGGGATCCAAGTGGCGGACGAGATGCTCGAGACCGCGGCGAACGTCAAACGGTAAGCCCGAGGGGAGCGGCTTGAGCCATGGGCGAAAGCTCCCCGGACTGAAGACGCAAGGATGTCTCCCATGAGAAGCTCGCTTCCAGGTCGTCATCGCTGGACTTGCGGAGGGGCCGGTCTGGGCCTGCTCGTCGCGTTGCTTCTCTCGGCGATGTCGCCGGTCGCGGCGCGGGGGCCGCGTGAGGCGCGCGCAACGACGCCTGCCGTGGTTGAGCCTGACGTGGAGGGTCTCGAACCGGATCCGGTCCCGGAGGCGACCATCACGTTTCGCCCTCTGAGCGTCGTGCGTAAAGACGAGTACACGCTGGGCGACGTCGCCACGGTTCAAGCCCCGGACGAGGCCCAGCGCCGGCGGCTCGAGAGCCTGGTCCTGGGCCAGAGTCCCGGGCTCGGGTATCGCCTCACGCCCCATCCGCGCCAGATCGCCGCCTCGTTGGAGCGGCTCGGCGTCACTTCGGCGGAGGCATCGCTCAGTTTCCCGAAACAGATGGCGATCGAGCGGGAAGTCCAGGAAGTGAACCTGGTCCCCTTCGAAGGCAGAATCCGCGACGAGGTCATCGCCCAGCTCGCCTCCCAGGCCGATCCGGGGCGCGTCATTGTTGAGAGGATCCAGCTGCCCCCGTCCGTGACTCTGGTCGCGGGGATCCTGAGCCACCGGTTGGATCTCCGCCTGCCCCGCCGATCCGTCGGGTCGACCTCGTTCGTGCTGGAATTGCTCGTCGATGGAGTCAGCCAGAAGAAGTTCGCGGGCTCCCTGCTGGTCGACCGTGAGATCGACGTACTCGAGGCGACGCGGGCGATGAAACGCGGGGAAGTCATCCGTCGCGGGTCTCTGCCCGTGCGCAAGAGCGCGCGTCGCCTGTCTCAGATTCGCGGCGCGCCTCTGGCCGAGGAGGATCTTTCGGACATGCTGCGCCTGAGCCGGGACGTCGGCGCGGGAGACGCGTTGACGTGGTCGTGCGTCAAGCGGCAGACTCTGGTGAAAAGGGGACAACCCGTGCGCATGGTGCTTCAGAGCGCCGGCGGCCTCTACGTCGCGACGGTGGGCCGGGCTCGGGCGGACGGCGCTCTGGGCGACACGATCGAGGTCGAGAACTCGAGCTCGGGGAAACGGATCCTCGCCGTCGTCGCCGGCAACCAGGTGGTGCAGGTGCCCTTCTGAAGGGTCTTTCCACCCACAGGAATCGCTCAAAGGACACAAAGAAAATGGTCCGCGCGCTTTTTCAGGTTTCGATCCTCGCCCTCCTCGGGGCCGCGTTCACGGGCTGTCTGGCCACGGCCCTTCTCCAAAGGAACCAGCCGGTGATCTACGAGAATCCGCCCGTCGTGAACGCCATGGAGACGGGAACGCCCCGGGCGACCCGCAACGAAGGTTCTCTCTTCGATCCAACGGCCGGCTTTGTCTCCCTCTGGCGCGACGACACGGCCCAAGCCGTGGGCGATCTGGTCACCGTGCGCATCAGCATTAACCACACGGCCGAAGGGACTGCCGCCACGGACCTGGAGCGCGAGAGCGAAATCAAGGCGAGCATCACGTCGTTTCTCGGCTACGAGGGCAAACTCCCGGGCGTCCAATACAGCGCCCTCAGCAACGATCCCCTCAACTCGACGAGCCCCGCCAAGTTGATCGACAGCGAGAGCACGAGCAAATTCAAGGGCGAGGGCGGCACCAAGCGGACGGGCAAGCTGACCGCCGACGTCTCGGCCGTCGTCACTCACGTCTACCCGAACGGAAACATGCTCATCCACGGCAGCCAAAGTCTCCTGATCAACAATGAGAACTCGCTGCTGACCGTCGACGGCGTCATCCGTCCCGGCGATCTGTCCTTTGACAACATCGTCTACTCGAATCGCATCGCCAATGCCCGCATCGAGATCACCGGGCGCGGCGTGGTAAGCGACAAGCAGCGCCCGGGGATTCTCATGCGCGCCTTCGACTGGCTGTGGCCGTTGTGAGTTGGGGATTGGGGACGAGGGAATGAAGCGAATGGTCGTCAAGAGCCTGTGCTTTGCGCTCGGCGGGAGGGGTTGGCCCCTCCGCGGCCGGCTTTTTCCGATCGTTGCCGGATGGGCGATCGTTCTGGCGGCGCCCGCCGGCGGCGCCGTGCGGATCAAAGACATCACTTCCGTTGAAGGGGTGCGGGAAAACCAGCTGATCGGTTACGGGATCGTGGGCGGACTAAAGGGAACGGGGGACGACCAAGGCACCCGTTTCACGATCCAGAGCCTGACCTCCTTCATGCGGCAGCACAGTATCCAGATCGACCCGCGCGCCGTGGACGTCGAGAACGTGGCGGCCGTCGTCGTCACCGCCACGCTGCCGCCCTTTGCCCGGCAGGGATCGAAGATCGACGTCGTTGTCTCCTCGATCGGCGACGCGGAGGACCTCCATGGCGGCACGCTGTTCGCCACGCCGCTGCGGCCCGTGGGGGCCTCGCCCTCGGCGCCTGGTTCCATCTACGCGATCGCGCAAGGGCCTATCAGCACGGGGGGTTTCGCGGCGGGGGGCGCTCGCGCCTCCGTCGTGAAGAACCACCCCACGGCGGCGGTCATCCCGAACGGCGCCATTGTCGAGCAGGAGGCGCCGACGTCTTTCGCCACGAAACCCGAGGTCCTCCTCTTGCTGCGCAACCCGGATTTCACGACGGCGAGTCGGATCGAGGGGATCATCAACAACACCTTTGGCCAGGACGCGGCGAAGGCCCGCGACGCCGCCACTGTCGCCGTTCGCATGCCGACGGGCGGCGCCGACGCGCGCGTGAACTTCCTCAGCCGCGTCGAGAGCCTCGAGGTCAGTCCCGACGCGCCGGCCCGTGTGGTTTACAATGAACGGACCGGCACGATCGTCATGGGCGCGAACGTGCGGATCTCGACCGCCATCATCACCCACGGCAATCTGATTGTGAAGCAGCAGGCGCGGAAAGAGACCCTGGTG
>DATKZW010000712.1:0-6219 GCA_035527775.1 Sumerlaeia bacterium
AGGTGGCGGAGAGCGCGAACGTCCGTCGCCGGCTGATCGATCGGATGGACCAGCGTCGGCGTTCCTATGTCCGAAGCGTGGTCGAGGGAATGCTGAGGGAGCGCTGGGTGGATCACGTCGAGTATTGCAGTCATCTCTTGGAGGTGCTTAACGTCTTCGTTCAGGAGGGGGGCTGCATTCTTTTGGGGCGCGGTGCGCCCTTTGTGGTGTGGGAAGGAGCGGGCATCCGTGTCGCGTTGGTGGCGCCGCGAGAAAAGCGCGTCAAGAGCCTGATGCACTTCTACAACATCGACGCCCGGGAAGCGGAGAAACGGATGGTCACCAGCGACCGGGAGCGGGCGCAGTTCGCGCGCATGTGTTTTCAGAAGGACATCGGCGATGTGGACCATTACGATCTCGTCATCAATCTGGAGCGGATCAAGCCCAAGATGGCGGCGGCCATCATCCTGCGCGCCATGGAAGTGATGCGCAGCGATCGCAAGGAGCAACTGACACTGCTTCCGGGCGACCGGGACGCCGAAGAGGTGTTGGATCGTCAGATTGGGAAATGGGAAAGGGACACAGTGGTCGAACGGCGCGAGATGTGGGCGGAGGAGGCGGAGGAGGAGCTTCCCCCACGCCGACTCCCGGTCGTCGCCTTCTCTCGGAAGCTCGGCAGCGGGGCGCGCCTGGTCGCCGAAGCGCTGCATTCGCGCCTGGGTTACGAAGTCTTCGGCTACCGTCTCATCGACAGGGTGGCGGAGGATTCGAAGCTCAGCGAGCGGGTCGTTGACCGCCTGGACCGAGCGGCCGAGTCGGCAATCGAGGCCATGATTGGCTCTCTAGTCGGGCGACGGCGCCTCGACCGCGAAGACTACTTCCGCTCCCTCGTGCGCGTCGTGCGCGCGCTGATCGTGCAGGGCGGCGTCATTTTCCTGGGGCGCGGCTCCGTGTTTCTGGTGAAGGAGCGCGAGGGGCTGCGCGTCCGCCTGACCGCGCCGTTCGAGAAGCGCCTCGAGAGGATCAAGGAATACGAAGGCCTCGAAGGGAAAACCGCGCAGGAGAAGCTGCTGAAGGGAGATAAGGACCGGGCCTACTTCGACCGGTACTACTTCAAAGCGGATCTCGAGGATCCGACCCATTTCGATCTGATCATCAACACCGAGCGAATCGCGCCGGTTTCCGCCACTGATATCGTTCTGCGCGCCTTGGAGCCCTTCCAGGTATGAGGAATTCGCGCGGGTCGCTCGTCTCCGGTTGAGCGGACGAGGATTCTATTCTTCGGACGAGAGAGGGTCAGGTCGACGGAGGATCAGGTCCACGGAGGATCAGGTCCGCGGAGGGTCAGGTCCACGGAGGATCAGGTCACGTAGAAAGCGAGCAAGAACGATGGCGGAAGAACTCCAGCACCTTCTCGACGCGATCCAAAAGGAGGGCGTGGAGAAAGCCGAGGCCGATGCCAGGCAGATCGTCTCGGCGGCGAAGAAACAAGCGGGCGACATAATCGACCGCGCTCGAACTGAGGCGAAGGAGATTGGGGAGGCAGCCGAGAGAAACGCCGCAGATTTCACGGAGCGGGGCAACCGGGCCCTCGAGCAGGCCGCCCGGGACGTTCTCATATCCCTGGGGCGAGCGATGGAGTCCGTTCTGAGGGAATGCGTGCTGGAATCGGTCGGCGAGGCCCTGACTCCCGACACGTTGAGGGAGATCCTCCTGAAGATGACCGAAGACTATCTCGATCGGGGCGGCACTGGCAGGTTCGCGGATATGCATCTGAGCGAGGATGACGAGAAAGCCTTGGCGGTCTTCTTCACGGACAGACTCCATGAGAAGGTCAAGGTGGGTCTGGAGATCCATCCCAGCAATGCGATATCGAAGGGCTTCAAGATCACGTTCGGGGGCCAGAAATTCCACCACGACTTCACGCGCGAGGCCATTGCCGAGGAACTGTGCCGCTTTCTTCAGCCGCGACTTCGCGAAATCGTCCGCCGGGCCATTCCAGACGAGGAAGGGAAGCGCTAAGTGGCTTACTACTATCTCGTTGCCAGTTTGCCCCCGCTGGCCCTGGATGAGGCGATCCCCTTTACACCTGAGACGTTCCTTCACTCGTGCGAGATCCACTCGTGCGAGAACCTGCTTTCCCGCGCTGACCTGGATGATGTCCGCTGCATCGTCAGCCGCCGTCCCGAACGGGGCCGGCATCGTTTTCTGCGGACATGGATTGGGCGCGAGACCCGGCTGCGCAACGCACTGGCCCGGCGCAGGGCCGCCGCCCGAGGCTTGGATCCTCTGCCTTTCCTGCGCGACGACGAGGGCTCGGACTCGGCCATTGAGAGAGCGGCCGCCGAGGCCATGGCAGCGGACGATCCCCTTCGGCGCGAACTCGCCCTGGATCGCTTTCGGTGGCAAACCCTGGACGATCTGGCGTGGCCCGAACCTTTCGGCGCTTCCGCCTTGTTTGCCTTTGCCCTGAAGCTTCAGATAGCCGATAGGTGGCGGCGATTGACGGTAGAAAGGGGTAGAGAGGTCTTGAAAGAGATCGTTTCGGAGAATCTGAAGTCCGCGTCTGGGGGGAGCGCCCAATGACGGTGCAAGAAGGCGTTCGAGGGAGAATCGTCGGGGTCAACGGCAATATGCTGACCGTCGAGTTTGACCAGATGGTGCGTCAGAATGAGGTGGCTTACGTCGTCCTTGACGAAGTGGAGCTGATGGCGGAAGTGATCCGGGTTCGCGACCGTTACGCCGATCTTCAGGTTTACGAGGAGACTCATGGCCTGACTATCGGCGGGCAGGTCAAGTTCTCGGGCGAGCTGCTTTCCGTGGAACTCGGACCGGGGCTGCTCGGCCAGGTTTTCGACGGTTTGCAGAATCCCCTGCCCCAACTGGCGCAACAGCACGGGTTTTTCCTCAAGCGGGGCGTGTATCTTCAGGCTCTGCCGCGCGAGCGAACCTGGGACTTCACCCCCGCCGTGAAAGCGGGCGACCGCGTTCAGGCGGGCGACACGCTTGGGACTGCTCCCGAGGGGCTCTTCAGCCACCGAATCATGGTTCCCTTCGCTTTTCCCGGCGTCGGACAGGCAACCTGGATCGCTTCAGAGGGTTCGTATGCGGTAGACCAGCAGATCGCCGTCCTCGAAACTCGGGGCGAGGAGCGGCCCGTAACGATGACGCAGAGGTGGCCCGTCAAGCGGCCGGTTGCGTGTTACGACGAACGGCTTCGGCCCACGGAACAATTGGTTACGAAGCAGCGCATTCTCGACACCCTATTCCCCGTGGCCAAGGGAGGCACCTACTGCATCCCGGGGCCCTTCGGGGCGGGCAAGACCGTCCTGCAGCAGATCACCAGCCGCCACGCCGAAGTCGATATTGTCGTCATCGCGGCTTGCGGCGAGCGGGCGGGCGAAGTCGTCGAAACGCTCCGCGAGTTTCCCAAGTTGACGGATCCCCGCACCGGCCGAAGCCTTATGGAAAGGACCATCATCATCTGCAACACGAGTTCCATGCCGGTGGCGGCTCGTGAGGCCTCCGTCTATACGGCGGCGACCCTTGCGGAGTACTACCGCCAGATGGGGCTCGACATTCTGCTTCTCGCCGATTCGACGTCGCGGTGGGCGCAGGCCCTTCGCGAGATGTCCGGCCGCCTCGAAGAGATTCCCGGAGAGCAGGCTTTCCCCGCCTACCTGGAGTCGACCATTGCCGCCTTCTACGAGCGGGCCGCCAAGGTCCGGCTCCGCGACGGGTCGACGGGGTCGGTCACTATTGGCGGCACGGTCAGTCCCGCGGGAGGCGATTTCGAAGAGCCCGTGACGCAAGCCACCCTCAAAGTGGTGGGCGCTTTCCACGGTTTGTCCAAGGACCGGTCGGACGCGCGCCGCTATCCCGCGATCCACCCGCTGGAGAGCTGGAGCAAGTATCCCAGCCTCATTCCGGACGAAGATCTGGATCTGATGCGCAGGATTCTGAGAGACGGTCACGAGGTCGAAGAGATGATGAAGGTGGTGGAGGAAGAAGGCACGCCGATCGAGGACTTCATCGTCTATCTGAAGTCGGAGTATCTCGATTCCGCCTATCTCCAACAAGACGCCTACGATGAGGTCGACGGCGCCACCCCCGCCGAGCGGCAGCGCCACGTGTGCCGGTTTATCGCGGAATTCCTGAGGGCGACGCTGACTTTCGAGGATAGGAACGCCGCCCGAGACTTCTTCCATTCTCTGACCCAAGCCGCGAAGGATTGGAACCGAGCGAGCATGGATAGTGACGAGTTTCGCGCCATCGAGGAACGATTGCGCCAGATGATTGCGAAGGCGACGGATCGTGCATAGAGTCTATCATCGAATCCAACAGATTGCCGGCAGTGTTATCACGGTGGTGGCCACTGACGTAGCCTACGGCGAGCTGGCCGTCATTGCCGCCGAATCGGGGCCGGCCCTGGCCCAGGTGATCCGCCTGCAGGGCGACCGCGTGTCCCTCCTCGTGTTCGCGGGCACGCGCGGGCTCTCCACGGATTGCGAGCTGCGCTTTCTCGGCCGCCGTCTCGAGGCGTCCTTCAGCCCGTTCCTGCTGGGGCGAGTCTTTGACGGCAGCGGCCGGCCCCGCGACGGCGGCCCTCCTCTCGACGAGAACCCGATCGAGATCCACGGCCCTGCGGTCAACCCCGCCAAGCGCATCATCCCCAGGAAAATGATTCGCACGGGCATCCCGATGATCGACGTCTTCAACTCGCTCGTTGAGTCCCAGAAACTGCCCATCTTCTCCGTTCCCGGCGAGCCATATAACGCTCTGCTGGCGCGGATAGCGCTCCACGCCGAGGTGGATCTCGTCATCCTGGGAGGCATCGGCCTGAAATACGATGACTATCTCTACTTCCGCGACACTTTCGAGGACGAGGGCATCTTGCCGCGCTCGATCCTTTACATCCACACGGCCGCCGACCCGTCCGCCGAGTGCCTGCAGGTGCCGGACACTTGTCTCAGCATCGCCGAGCAGTTCGCTCTCCGCGGCAAGCGGGTGCTCGCGCTTCTGACCGACATGACGAACTTCGCCGACGCCTTGAAAGAGATCGCCATTACCATGGAGCAAGTCCCATCGACCCGCGGCTATCCGGGGGACCTCTACACCCAGTTGGCCCGCCGTTACGAGAAAGCCGTGGACTTTGAAGGCGCCGGCTCGCTGACGGTGCTGGCCGTTACGACCATGCCGGGAGACGACATCACCCACCCGGTGCCTGACAACACGGGCTATATCACCGAAGGTCAGTTCTACTTGCGCAACGGCCGCATCGAGCCCTTCGGTTCGCTCAGCCGTCTCAAGCAACAGGTCAACAAGGACACCCGCAAAGATCACCGTACGATCATGAACACGATGATCCAGTTATACGCCGACGCTCGCGAGAGCATTGAGAAGCAGGCGATGGGGTTCCGAATGAGCGCGTGGGACAACAAGCTGCTCAAATACGCCGCCCGGTTTGAGAAGGAGCTGATGGACCTGAAGGTGACAATGCCGCTCGAGGACGCTCTCGATCGCTGCTGGGCCATCCTCGCGGATTGTTTCGAACCGCCCGAGACCGGAGTTCCCACCAGTCTGATAGAGGATTTCTGGCCGCAGAAAAGAACGTAGGTCGAGACACGACAGTCCTTCCATGCCTAACGTCAAGAAAACAAAAACCGTTCTGAAATCCCTGCGCGAAGCGCTGGCCCGTTTCGAGCGCTACCTGCCGACGCTCGAGATGAAGAAGCAGCAGATCAGGCTCGAGGTCAGCCATATCGAAACGGCGATTGAAGAGAAAGAGGATGAGAGGCGCCGAGTTTGGGAGGGGGTGTCGAGGTGGATTCGATTGTTTGCCGAGGATGTGGACTTGAGGTCCCTCATTCGCCTGGAGGCCGTCCAGAAAGAGATGGAGAACATAGCGGGCGTCAGCGTGTCCGTCTTTAAGAAGGCGATCTTTGTTAGAGAGCCGGTTGACCTATTTGAGACGCCGCCATGGGTCGACGACGGGCTCGATGCGATTGAGTCGCTGCTTCGCCTCGAGGCCGAAGAACAGGCGTTGCGGGAGTCCAGAGACGTCCTGAGCGAGGAGCTGAGAATCACCTCGCAACGCGTCAACCTTTTCGAGAAAGTCAAGATTCCCGAATGCCGTGAGAGCATCCACATCATCAAGATCGCGCTGGGAGACGAACAGGCCGCCGCCGTGGCGCGCGCCAAGATGGCCAAGGGCAGAATGGTCGAATTGGAATCGGCAAC
>DATKZW010000713.1:0-7156 GCA_035527775.1 Sumerlaeia bacterium
TCATGGCGGCGTTCTTCATGGCCGGCAAGGAAGTGACGCCGCTCCAGCACCGCATCGCCGGTCTGGTCGGCGCCACGATGGCCGGCCTGTTCGGATACTTCGTCACCGGCGCCATCAAGATCCAAACAGAGGGGCAGTTGCCAAAGTGGGGCAAGGTAGCCATCCAGGCCAGCGGCGGCACGGCGCTCTTTGTTCTCGTGCTCATCTGGTGGGGATCGGATGCGGCGCCAGTGAAGGTGTCGCCAGCGCTGGAGAACAGGACGAACGTCAAAGTCGATGTTTCCGAAAGCGGCAACGCCGCGACGGTGGCTGTCGCCGGAAACGTAGAAGTCGGGGCTGGTGGATCTGTAACGATTGCGCCAACGGTGGGATTGAGTGCCGAAGAAGTCTCCAGAGTAGTGGAAGCCGCCATCCGGCGCGCCGAGGAGAAGAATGCGGCCCTCGCCAAGCAACTCCAGTCGACCTCGGAAGAGAGGGAGCGGCTCAAGCGGGATTTGGCGGCGGCCGTTGAACGCATTGGAGGAGCCGGAACCGAGGAATCGCGCGCGGCTTTGGCCGAGTTGCGCCAGAGTGGTGATGCTACGGGGCTTCTCGAGTTCCTGAAGAAAGAGGACGCCCGCATCGAGAGTGAGGGCCAGGCGCGACGCAAGCATCAATTGGGGATCAAGCGCGAGATCGCCGCCGTGGCTTTCGTGACGGGAGAGATGGACCTATCCGAGGCCACGCTCGGGAAAATATTGGCGAACAAGCCGGACGATATCGATGCGACAAACCGAATGGGGCACATCCAGCGTCTGCGGGGAGACCTCGGCAAGGCCGAGCAGTCCTACAAGAGAGTCCTCGAACTGGCTGGCGAGGACCAGATCTGGCGGGCCAACGGTTGCGGCAACCTAGGCATCATTTACGGGATCCGCGGGGATCTCGACGAGGCCGAGCGGATGCATCGCCAGGCGCTCAAGATCAATGAGCAGCTGGGGGGAAAAGAGGGGATGGCGGCCGCCTACTGCAACCTCGGCGTCATCCACGAGACCCGCGGGGACCTCGACGAAGCCGAGCGGATGCATCGCCAGTCCCTCGAGATCTATAGGCAGATGGGGGGCAAGCAGGGCATGGCGGCCGCCTACGGCAACCTGGGCGTCATACGCCAGACCCGCGGGGACCTCGACGAGGCGGAGCGGATGCATCGCCAGTCGCTCGAGATCCATAAGCAGATGCGCAGCAAAGAGGGCATGGCGATCGACTACTGCAACCTGGGCATCATCCACATGACCCGCGGGGACCTCGACGAAGCCGAGCGGATGTATCGCCAATCCCTCGAGACCCATGAGCAGTTGGGGAGCAAGGAGGGCATGGCGGTCGCCTACTGCAACCTGGGCGTCATGCACCGGACCCGCAGGGATCTCGACGAGGCGGAGCGGATGCTGCGCCACTCGCTTGATCTCTACAAACAGATCGGCATCCCCGACAAGATCGCGCTCGTCCAGGGTTGGATCGACGACTTGGCGAAAGACACAATCCCATCCCCTGCTCCCGAGGAGCCGCGATGATGACCCGGAGCCGGTCCCAGACCATTGCATCGTGGATCTTCCGGAATTCGGGGATTCGGGAGAGTCATCGTTTTCTGCGATGCCATCCGCCTGGTTCGTCCGATCCGTGTCATCCGTGTTCCATTTTTCTCGGGCGGGGGATGAAACACGGATGTGACGGATGACGCGGATTTCACGGATTCTCGCGCGGACCCTTTTTGTTCCCATGGCGCCTCCGGTCAGAGCTCCTCTTGGAATCTTCAATCGGCGCATGTCCATGATGACCTCCGGTCGCTTCGTCCCCGGTGAAGCCATGCTCCCGGCTCTCACGACCTCCCTCAATCCCCGTCGGAATCGCGCCGCCCCAAACCCCGACGGCCTGCGGTTCTTTTCTGTCGCGGGGCCATTGCGCTTGACGCCTCGCCCCTTGCCCGCCCCTTGTCCTCCCCAACGCCGCCCAAAGCGCCGCGCTCCCCGCGGGGGGTCTCTTGCCGGGGCTCGGCGAGTCTCGCGAACCCGGCGGGTTGCCCTCGCAAGCGGAGTCCAAGTAACGAACGGACTCCCTCTGGGTTGCTGAAAGATTCGCAGGATTCGTACGACTGGCGGACCGAAAGGAAGCCGTCAGCCCGGGGCCAGGCTCCGGCCCGACGGCTATCCAGCCGGCCAGGATCAAAGTTGTTGCGGCGTAAGACGGCGGGACCGGTCCGCGGCTCGAGCCCTCAAGCCCCAAAGAGTTTGGGTTTGACCCGAGCGACGGAATCGGGTAAGCAGCAGGCAAGGATTGCCGACAAAACAGAGGGAGGGCCCCACGATCATGACGAGCAAGTCCAAGACAGCCCCCAGCCTCAAGGGCCGCGCCACGTGGTGCGGGCCGAGCGACGCGGGGACGACGCGCGAGTCGGTCGCCGACTTCGCCGAGCGCATGCAGCGCGCCAACATCAACCTGATTCTGATGGAAGTCAAAGGCGGCCACGGTATGGTCCGATGGCCGAGCAAGAAGTTCCCGAACTCGGTCGATGAACCCTACAAAGAGTTCGACATGCCGGCGGTCCTCATCGAGGAGTGCCACCAGCGCGGCATCGAGGTCCACGCCTGGTTCATCAACTACATGGACGGCGGCAACAGCTATGTCGCCCAGCAACACCCCGAGTGGCTCGCCCTCAATCCCCAAGGCGAACCGAGCATGTCGGAGACGCTCCGCGGGCACAAGTGCGGCGCCGGGTGGATGTGCCCGGCCCGCCGGCCCGGCTACACGGATCAGTGGCTCATCCCCATGATGGTCGAGTTCGCCGAGATGTACGACGTCGACGCCATCCACCACGACTACGTGCGCTACCCGGGCGACCTCGCGCCCGACACCTACTGCTTCTGCGACTACTGCCTCGAGGACATGGTGAGATTCGCCGGCCTGCGCTCGGAGAAGTATCCGCGAGAAGCCTTCTATCCGGCGATGGACCGTCCCCACCTCGAGGCGAATTGGGAGATCAGTCCGCGCGCCTTGCCGGGGAACTGGGACACCTACTCGCGCGAGGACAAGAGTCGTTTTTTTCTCACCGGGAGTTTCTTCCCCGGCGGCCATCCCGACATGGGCTACTTTTTCCACCTCTACCGCGTCGAGGCGATTAAGCGGTGCGTGCGCGAGACCTACGAGGCGCTCCAGCGGGCGAAGCCGGGCATGAAGGTCTCGGCCGCCGTCTTCAAGAACGCCGTTCACAGCGGCCGCTTCCTCGGCCAGGACTGGCGTCTCTTCGGGCCCTGGGTCCAGTACGCCATGCCCATGGACTACCGCGCCCACTTCCCCGAGGGGTTCGACACGCACCTCGACCTCCTCGAAGAGACCATCGAGCAGCAGAAGGAATGGGCCAAGGACCACGACCACCTGTGGATCGGCATCTCCGTGCACCAACTGCTCGACGACGAGCGGCTGCTTGCGCGGAGGACCCGCGCGCTGATCGAGAAGGGCGCGTCGCCCGAGGACATCTTGTCCGCTTGGGGCGAGATGGACGGCTCCCTGAAAAGGGCCCAGCCCGATCTCTACGAATCTGTCGCAAAGGCGGTCGCGGGCGGGGGCGGAAAGGAAGAGGCGCTCGCGGCGCTTGATGCGTTCCGCGAGAAGCTGTCCGGCTCGGGCTGGCTCGAGTCGAAACTGATCCGCACCATGGAGCGCATCAAGTCGACCGGCGCCGAAGGCATCGTCCTCTTCTCGGCGGGCGCTTTCGCGAGAAACGATCTCCTCGACGTCGTCGGCGATTTCTTCGGGCGGTGATCCCGCTTCGGCGCGGAGTGTGTTGTTGTAAAGTGAAGTGGGGCTGTAAGCCGGATTCTGTGTCCCCCGCGACTGCGGGGGCGGTGGCCATTCATCTGGGCGCCGTCTCGCGACGACGCTCGAGCGGCCTACCCGGATGTCTCGCCCGGCTTGGGGCAAGCCGGGCGTCGCGGCGGGCCGCCGCTCCATCCCTATTTGGCCTTGCACCGGATGGGGTTTGCCAGGCCCGCGTGTCGCCACGCGGCCGGTGCGCTCTTACCGCACCATTTCACCCTTGCCTGATCCCGCCTTCGCCCGTGGGCTCGGGCGGGCCATCGGCGGTGTGTTTTCTGTTGCGCTTTCCGTCGGGTCGCCCCGCCTTGCCGTTAGCAAGCATCCTGCCCTGCGGTGTCCGGACTTTCCTCCCTCCGCGCCGTCCGCGCCCGCAGCCGGAGCCGCCGGCGGGGACAGACAACGGACAGCGGCCACCCGCCCCACTTCATTCTCAATCCTACCGCAGTCGGATCTCGGGGGCAATGAAGATTTCGGCGCTCCGAGGCCGCCGGGACGTTCATGCCCGGCATCGATCCGTGTCATCCGTTCCGCCCGCTTCATCCATGTTCCATTGGCCCTGCTTTCACAGAACGCGGATCGGAGGGATGGAATGGATTCCCAGGCGCCCGCTTCGGAAAACGTTGCGCATCCGACGTTCTGACTGGCAGGATGGTGGCGCCCGTCCGCGGCGAGAGCGCGATCCATGCCTGAGGCGCGGCCCGCGTCGCGGAGCGCCGAGAAGGAGCGCCCGTTCGTTGTTCAGGCTCTAGCCTGCCCCGCCCGGCTCGTCGGGCGCGTGGAAGGATCTTAACGTCCCGCCATGAGCTCGTCACAGAGAACGGACGACCGAGCGATTCTCGCCAAGACCGACGAGATCGTCGCGCGTTGCGGACGCGGGCGCGAGGCCGCCATTCCCATCCTGCAGGCGCTTCAGGCCGAGTTCCGCCATCTTCCGCGCGAGGCGCTCGAGCGGGTGTGCGAACTCACCGAGATCACGCCCGCCCAGCTCACGGGCGTCTCGACTTTCTATTCTCAGTTTCGCCATCACGGCGCCGGCAAACACCTTATCTACGTCTGTCACGGCACGGCCTGCCACGTGGCGGGGGCGGAACGCGTGACCGAATCCCTTCGGCGGCGCTTAGCGTTGAGGGACGAGGGACAGGACACGTCCGACGACGGGCTCTTTACGCTCGAGCGCGTGGCGTGCCTGGGCTGCTGCACGCTGGCGCCGGTCATGCTGATCGACGACGCGCCGTTCGGGCATCTCGACCCGAAAAAGGCCGTCGAGTCGGTGGAGCAATTCCTGCGGGATGAAGCGGCCGGTCTCCACGAGCGGCGCCGCGAGGAGCAGTTGCGCGCGGCGTGCTCGCGCGCCCGAGCGGCGCCGGGGGCGATCGAGCTTCGCGTGGGACTCAATTCATGCTGCATCGCTAGCGGGAGCCTGGACGTGCGCGACGCCCTCGAAGCGGCGGCGCGCGAAACGGGCGCGTCCGTGCGCGTGAAAAACGTCGGGTGCACCGGCATGTGCCACCGCGTGCCTCTCGTGGAGATCGCGACGCCGGACGGCAAGTCCGCTCTCTTCGGCGACAACGACGGCGGGCAGGCGATCCAGCTCGTGCGGCGCCGAATCGAGCCGAAGGGCGTCTGGCGCAAGGCGCGTCGCGCCCTGGTCACGGCCGTCGATCTGCTCACCGACGACGACGCTTGGCGCAACGTCGATGAGAACGCCATCAACGCCAAGGAGGGTCCGGGGGGCGACTTCCTGTCAAGCCAAGTGCGCATCGTCACCGACCGATGCGGAACGTTTGATCCCCTCGACATAGACGAGTACATGGCGGCTCAGGGCTACGAGGCGCTGCGCAAATGCGTGACGGAACTTGGCCCGGCCGGGACGACCGAGATCGTTCGCCGCTCGGGGATGCGGGGGCGCGGCGGCGCGGGCTTTCCGACGGCCGAGAAATGGGACCTTACTCGCAACGCCCCGGGGACGAAGCGTTACGTCATCTGCAACGGCGACGAGGGGGACCCGGGCGCTTTCATGGATCGCATGCTCCTGGAGGCGTACCCGCACCGAATCCTGGAAGGCCTGGCCATCGCCGCCTTCGCCATCGGCGCGGACGAAGGCTATCTCTACATTCGCGCGGAATACCGGCTCGCGGTTCTGCGCATCGAAACGGCCATCGCCCAGGCGCAGGAGCGCGGTTTCCTGGGCGAGCGGGTCTTCGGTTCCGACTTCAGCCTGCGGCTTCGCGTGATGCGCGGGGCCGGGGCCTTTGTCTGCGGCGAGGAAACCGCCCTCATCGCTTCGATCCAGGGCTTGCGCGGCATGCCGAGGTTTCGACCGCCCTATCCTTCCGAAAAGGGCCTCTGGGACTGCCCCACGAACGTGAACAACGTCGAAACGTACGCCACGCTTCCCTGGATCCTGCGCAACGGCGCCGAGGCTTTCGCCGCTCTCGGAACCCAACGCAGCAAAGGGACCAAAGTCTTCGCGCTGGCGGGTCAAGTTCAGCGCGGCGGCCTGATCGAGGTCCCCATGGGCGCGACGATCTGGGAAATCGTCCAGAACATCGGGGGCGGCGTTCGCGACGGACGGCGATTCAAGGCCATACAACTCGGAGGCCCTTCGGGCGGGTGCGTCCCGGCGTGGCTCGCCAACACGCCGATCGACTACGAAGCGGTGCACGAAACGGGCGCCATCATGGGTTCGGGCGGGCTCGTTGTCCTGGACGACACGACCTGCATGGTGGACGTGGCGCGCTTCTTTCTCGATTTCACGCAGAAAGAATCGTGCGGTCGATGCACGTTCTGCCGCATCGGCACGAAGCGGATGCTCGAGATTCTGGAGAAGCTCTGCGCAGGAGAAGGGAAAGCCTCCGACCTGGCGGACCTCGAGGATCTCGCCGAGCAGGTCAAGAAGACGAGTCTCTGCGGCCTCGGAAAGACCGCGCCGAACCCGATCCTCACGACTCTCAGGCACTTCCGCGATGAGTACGAAGCCCACCTCGAGGGACGGTGTCCCGCCAAGCGCTGCGTCGCCCTGATCCGCTACGAGATCGGCGACGCCTGCATCGGCTGCACCCTCTGCGCGCAGGGCTGCCCCGTCGGCGCCATTGAGCCGCGTCCTTACGAGCAGCAGAAGATCGACTCGGCCAAATGCGTCCGCTGCGGCGCGTGCAAAGCCGTATGCCCCGAAGGGGCGGTGTCGGTTGTCGACCGACTTGTCCTCTCGCCGTCAGATCTGTAAGGGCAATCGCGCCACGCGCAAGAACACGCCGGAATCGGGCGGCGCTCCGAAGATCCCCTCCAGGATTTTCACCGGGCTCAGCGT
>DATKZW010000714.1:0-4592 GCA_035527775.1 Sumerlaeia bacterium
GAGAATGATTTTCGATGACTGCAAAACGCTCTCTTGGCTTTGTGGGTGTGGGGAACATGGGCGCCGCTCTCGCCCGCGGCGTCGTTCAGTCCGGCCTCCTGCCTCCCGAGCGCGTCTGGGTTTCCGACGTCGACCCGGGCAAGACGCGCCGCCTGGCCGACGAGCTCAAAGTGAGGGTCGCCGAGGGGAACCGGGACCTCCTCGCCCGGACCGACACGCCCGTGTTGGCCGTCAAGCCGCAGGGCTTCTCCGACCTTCTTGACGAACTGGCGCCGGCCGCCGAATCGCGCCACCTCTTCATATCCATCGCCGCCGGCGTCCCCGTTCGCGCGATAACCCGCCGACTGGGCCGGGACGCCCGCGTCGTGCGCGTCATGCCCAATACGCCCGCTCTCATCGGCTGCGGCGCAACGGGGGTTGCCCGGGGTGGGGGAGCGACGGACGCCGATCTCCAGTGGACCCTCGAGATCTTCAACTCCGTGGGCGTGGCGGTGGAAGTCCGGGAGGAGCAGATCAACGCGGTCACCGGGCTGAGCGGCAGCGGGCCGGCTTACGTCTTTCACCTGGTCGAGGCGCTGACCCGAGCTGGCGAGAAAGCGGGCCTTGCTCCCGAGACCGCCGCCGCCCTCACGCGTCAGACGCTTCTGGGCGCCGCGCGCATGGTGTGCGAAAGCGGCATCGATCCGGCGGAGCTTCGCCGACGCGTCACCTCCCCCGGGGGAACGACCGAGGCCGGACTCAAGATCCTGGCCGACGCCGATTTCCTTGGCCTGATCGAGCGGATGGTGGCGCGCGCCACCGAGAGGGGCGCCGAACTGGCAAGAATGGCCGAATAGCCGCGAAGAAAAGGAATCTCCCATGCATGACCGTAGCCGCGCTCATGGCCCTCACGCCCTCACGTTCCCCCGGCGAGTCGGTTCTCAAGCGGCGGCGCTTCTCGCCGCCCTCGTCATCGTTTCGCTCCGGGCTTACTCCCAGGGTCCCCCCGAAGCGAAAGGCGACAGCGCATCGCGTCTTCTCGAGTTGCCCACATTGGAGCCAAAGCCGAAGGTTGAGTCTGCGGAGCAACTGGAAGGGGAGAGGAAGCTGGAGATCCAGGCCGAGGGTAGGGGAGAGGTTCGGCCCAACACCGTTCTTCTCGCTCAGCCCGGGGAGATCCTTCGGTTCCGCGTCGCGTTGGCCAATCCCGCCTCCGCCGGTCCGAGGCAAACCGCGCGACCGTCCGCGTTCGTCGGGAACCAGCCGGGACGCTACGTGGCTCAGACGACGCGCGCGCTGGCCCTTCAGACCACGGCGGGCGGGGTTGAGGTCCTGGACGGGAGTTCTCTCGTCTGGACCGCTCCTGGAAAGCCGGGCTGGCAGAAAATCATCTTCGAACTCGAAGAAGCGATGTCCTGCTCCGGCCCCGGAGGGGCGACGTCGGGGGGCGCCCCCGAAACGGCGCGCGCGCGTCAAGAAGTCCCCGTCATGGTGCAATTCCCCTTCGACCGCGACGGCCCGGGAGTTCTCGGCGGGTACGCCATCGGCCTTTACCCGAACGAGAAAGCCGCCGACGCCGGCGCTTACGTGCAGCGCTACACCGAGCAGTACGCCCCGCCCAAATGGTTCATCCAAGTTACTCCCGAAACGGCGGCGCTCCGCGTCAGCGACCATTTCCGCCTCGCCGATTTCTCGCCCCCCGCGGAACGGGGCAAGCCGCACTTCATCGCGCTGAAGCCCGAGCTAGTCCGCTTCCTGGAGGCCGTCTGGACCCGCCTCCAGGAAGAACACGGCGACTCGGCCCGCCTCGTCATTCTCCGCTCCTACCTTTCCCCGAACGAACGCCAGCGCCTCGCCCAGAAAGGCGTTCAGTACACGACCTTCACGCGCTACCAGTACGGCGATGCGGCCGCCATCGTGGCAAACACCCAGAGCGGCGATGGAATGAGCGACCTGAACCGCGACGGCGCGGTGGATCCCGCCGACGCCGAAGCGCTCGCGAACCTGGTCGACCGCGTCAGAGCGGCGACTCAAACCCGGGGAGGACTCGGTGTAGTGGCGAAACCGATCGAGCCGGGCTGGCCCGACACGCCTTTTGTCGTGGTAGATCTCCGCGGCGTCAATACGCGGTGGTAGCGGCGCAGCGCACGAGGCATCCGCACTGATCCGTCGCATCCGTGGGATCCGTGTTCCATTCTTCTCGGGCGGAGAGACAGAACGCGGATCTGACGGATGCGGCGGATCGGACGGATTCCCGCGCGGACCCCGGATTCCCACGAGGCCCAACGGCGGCCCGTGTGCGGGCTCTCGATCCCCCTATTGCTCGAAAAGATCGGTCTGGCTGCCGGGGTCCGGCTCGGCGGCCCTGGAAGTCGGGACGGCGGCGAGGTCGGGAAACGCCCGGAGTAGGGGAGGGGGGACCGCGTCGGCATGGCCTTCGAGCGCGGCGCGCAGGAGCAGGGCATCGGCGGCGGCTTGACCCCGGTAGTGGTTGTTGGTCGTCACCATGACGCAGCTCGTCTGCTCGGCCAAGGCCTCGGCAAGCCGGGCCATCTCGTCCACCTCCCGCGGGCCGTAGTAGTGGTCGTAGCGCTCGGCCGCGTCGGCTTTCTCGCTGAACCAATTCGCCCGGTTGCGCCCGTGGAGCCGGAGGTAGGAGAAAGGCGCCGTGGCGATGGCGGTAGGGGAGAGGCAGTCGTGGAGTTGGGGCTGGTCGATATTGCAGAAGGCCGCTCCTCGCTCTTGCAGGAGTTCCAGGTAGCGCTCGTTGTGCCACCCGGCATGCCGGACCTCGACGGCGCACGGGAAAGGCTGGAAGGCGTCGAGCAGCCGCGCCAGGTATGCGACGTTCTCCTCGGAAAACCGAAAGGACCACGGGAACTGAATCAGAAGCGCTCCCAGCCGGCCCGCATCGGCCAGGACTTGGCACATGTCCCTGATGGCAGCCACGTCACCTGCCGGAAGAGTCTCCGGGCGCTCGTGCGTCAGTCCGCGATGGAGCTTCAAGGAAAAAGTGAAATCGGGCCGTCCCGCGACGTCTCGGACCCATTTCTCGGCGCGCGAGGGGGGCATGACGCCATAGAACGTGGCATTGATCTCCACGAGATTGAAAAAGCGGCAGTAGTAGGGGAGAGGCCGAAACCCCCGAGGCCGCGGCGAGGGATAGAAGATCCCTTCCCAGTCCTCGTACGACCAGCCCGCCGTGCCGATTCGGTAGACGGCGCCGGGGGCTTCACTTGACGGAACGGATTCGAAATCGCTCATGGCGTCTCCCTCCGTCGTAGGCGTCTCGGGTCCGCTCCGCGCGTTCGCTCCGCGCGCGCGCCCGGTTCGCGCTGAAACTGAGACCGCCGCCGGGCTTGCCCCGACGGGGCCACGACTGGACCACAGATCCGTCCCGCTCCCGGCATGGGCCACCGCCGGGCCTGTCCCGGTGGAGCCATGACTGACGGCCACGTTGAGCCGGCGTTTCTACTTGACGGCCACGTTCAGAATGTACTCCCTCGGCTTCAGACCCTTCTCCTTCACGCTGTAGATCTCTTTGAAGCCGACCTCGCCAAGCACCTCGGTATAGCCCGACCAAGTCCATCTGCACAGGTCAAGAACGCGGGCTACCTCAACCCGAGTCGCACCGCGATCCTCTATGACGTGGATCCGGTTCCCGAGTACGCCGTCGGGCGTCATCTCGCGAGTGACCAGCACTGTCAAGCCTACGCCATTCTGCTCGTGAACCGGATGGACCTCGAACGCGCCTTCCTCCTCGAATTCTCTCCTGATGATCTTCTCTCTGTCGTCGTCCCGAGACCACTGGTGCATTCCGTGAAAAACGAAAGCCACTTCCAGATTGTGTCCCACGCTCTGGCGCCGGTGCGAACGGTCAGTTTGGGCCTGTCTCCCGCTTGCGCGATCACCGTGGCCCCCAAACTTCGACCTCGATCCCGGGCACTCTCTCGAACTCGCGCGCGTTGTCCGTGGCGATGCTCAGCCCGTGGGCCAGACACGTTGCCGCAAGCCAGGAATCGTGCATGCCAATCATCATGCCCTTCTTCTCCAACTCGCTCCAGAGTTGGGCATGAGACCTCGCCACTGCCAGGTCAATCCCCAGCACCGGGAAATGCGCCAGAGCCGCTTCGACAAAGGCCAGTCGCCTCGCCCTTGTCCTGGCGTTCTTGGCCCGATGGACGCCGTGCAGGAGTTCGCTGGCGGAGATGACCGAAAGAAACGACTCCTCGTCCTCTCTGCCGCGGACGTAGTCGGCCACATCCTTCCGCGCTCTTTCGAACTGGATCAGGACATTGCTGTCTATGAGGACGCCCATGGGTCTCTGGGGCTCTCCTTGCTGGCGTCTTCGCGGATGAGCGCCAAGTCCTCAGCAAACTCCCGGGCTTCACGATCCGTCAGGGGGGGAAGGGACTCAAACAAGCCGGGAAGGTCGCCAAGTCTCCTTCCCGAGGGTGTGGGCCTGAGTTCGGCGACGGCCTTGCTTCCCTTGCGAAGGAGGAAGCTCTCGTTGCGGTAGCTGACCCGGTTGACGTAGTCGGAGAAGTGGCGGACAAACTCGGTGATGGTGAGGGATTTCATCTTGGGCCCCCTCTTGCATGATTCTCATATAA
>DATKZW010000715.1:0-2064 GCA_035527775.1 Sumerlaeia bacterium
CACCAGAAACCGGCATTCCCCACGACTTCTCGGGATTTAGCAGATGAGATGGCGATCTCGGAGAGCGAGATGCGGGGAACTCTGCAAGTCGCTGTTTGCCAAAGGGATACGTCGCGAATCGAAGGTATTTGGGACGCGACCGCGTCTCCTGCCGCTGCGCGCGTCGGTGGGGGCGACCGACGCAGGTTAGCAAGCACCGCTTGAACCACTCGGTCGATGTGACCGAAGTGGAATCGCATCCTGGATTTCGCTGCGTCGATCGTAGGCACAGGCGCGATTGCCGGTGGCCCGGTCGGTGTCCCCCGGGAATATTACACTGGGCGAGTGGAGAATAAGAGGCGAAGGGAACGAATGGAACCGCGAAAAGGGAACCGGACCATGGCCGTCTTCTCGGAATTGCTCTGCGCCGTCATCGTGTCGGTTGTGCTGGTGGGAACCGCCGACGGCGGCGCGGCGCAGACCGCGGCGGGCGACACCAACCCGGCCGTCACGGCCACCGGCAACTTCGCCCTGGACCTCTACCGGCAACTTGCCGCGAAGCGCCGGGGCGAGAACCTTTTCTTCTCTCCGTTCTCGATGTCCAGCGTCCTGGCGATGGCGGCCGAAGGGGCGCGGGGCGAGACGGCGATGGAGATGGGAAAGGTCCTCCGCTTCCCCTCCGCGACGCGCAACACGGCCGCCGACGCCAGGTCACGACCCTGGAACACGGCCCTGATTCACGCGGGCATGGCAACGCTCGAGGAGCGGTTCAGATCCAAGCCCGTGCCGAAGAAGCTGGAAGAACGCATCGCCTCGCTGCGCAAACAACTCGACGAGGCGAATCGCGCCGCCCAGGGCGAGCCGATTATCGTAGAGAGACCCGGCAAACGTCCCGGCGAGATCGAGATCGAGGCGCGCCCGCCTACGGACGAGGACTTCGAGAAGCGGCGGGCCGCCGCCAAGCGGTCGCAGGAGTTGGCCGGCGAGTTGAACAAGCTCCTGCCTGAGGTGGATCTGTACGAGCTGCGTGCAGCGAACGCCGTGTGGTGCGAGAAGAATTACCCCTTCCAGCCCGCATACCTGGAGACGATCCGCAAGTTCTATCGCACTGGCGGGGCGTTTTTCGCCGACTTCAGCGGCGACGCAGAACGCGAGCGGCAGCGAATCAACGCCTGGATCGAATCGCAGACGAGCCGGCGGATTTGCGACCTGGTCCCCTCGGGCGGCCTCGACGAAAAGACGCGGCTGGTGTTGACCAACGCCATCTACTTCAAGGGCCAGTGGCTGAAGCCGTTCGAGGCGAGCGAAACGAAGGACGAGGACTTCACGCTGGCGGCGGGGAGCAAGGTCCGCGTGCCGATGATGCACCACGAGCACCTCGGCGTCGCCCGCTACGCGGCGTTCAACGCCGACGGGACCTTGTTTCCCACGCCCGACGGGTTGCCGCGCGGCGGTTGGTTGGCGCCGGAGACCCTCTATCCGGGCAAAGGCGGCTTCCAGATCGCCGAGTCGCCGTACAAAGGGGGCACCCTGGCGATGGCGGTGATCCTGCCCCGCGACGCCGACGGCCTGCCGGCACTGGAACAGAAGCTTACCCGCACCAATCTTGAAGCGTGGCTCGGCAGACTTCAACAGCGCGAGATCCAGCTCCATCTGCCGAAGTTCCGGCTGGAAACCGGCTACGCGATGAACGAACCGCTCCAGGCCCTGGGAATGGTCCGCGCGTTCGACCGGCAGACGGCTGAGTTCGACGGCATCTCCCCCGGCCGGGGACAGGAGAAGCTCTACGTCGCCAACGTGTTCCACAAGGCGTTCGTCGACGTGAACGAGAAAGGGACCGAAGCCGCGGCCGGCACGATGCTGGGGGCCTACGGTGCCCTTCGATCCGTGGCGCCATTCATCCCCACGTTCCGCGCCGACCGGCCGTTCCTCTTCATGATCCGCGACGTGAAGACCGGCACGATCCTCTTCCTCGGCCGGTTGGCGAGCCCGAAGGGGTAGCCACGGACGCCGACTCATCGCGATCCTCGGTGCGACACGCCGAGGCGAGTTAGCTGGGTGCCGCAAGGCGCGTCGGTGGCGCAC
>DATKZW010000716.1:0-4369 GCA_035527775.1 Sumerlaeia bacterium
GCGCTTCTTCTTCTCCCGGAAGGCGGCGATCTCCGCCGCCTTCCGGACGTCCGCCGGCGTCTGGCGCCCCATCAAGGCGGCGGTCGCCTTCTTGCATTCCTCGACGCCCGGTTGGTCGAAGGCGTTGATGTTGTAAAGGCCGCCGGCGAAGGCGGTCTGCACCTCCAGCATGTAGAGAAGACCGCCGACGTTCTCGGGCGAAATCTCATCGAGCACGATGCGCACGCTCGGTCGCTTGGCTTTCGCCAGCGCGAATTCCGCGGCCTCGAGCTCGGCGTTCAGCAACTCGCCCATATCGCGTCCCTTGAGGAAGTCGAGATCGGGGACGTCGCGGAAGGTCTTGGGGATCGCGCATTTGGCGCGATATTTCTCGACCTGGATCAACGTGACGATCTTGTCGTTAGGCCCCTCGACGTACAGTTGCATCTGGGAGTGTTGGTCCGTGGCGCCCAGGGCCTTTACGGGCGTCTGGCCGACGTTCACTCTGCGTCCCTGCCGATCCACCGCCTTGCCGAGGCTCTCGGCCCAGAGTTGGCGGCCCCAGTCGGCCACGTCGCGCAAGGCGTTCGAGTATGGCATCATGACTGAGATCGACTTGCCCTTCTTCGTGTCGGCAAGGTAGTGGATCGCGGCGTTCAGGTACGCGGGGTTTTTCATGAGGTCCGGCCGTCGGCAGCGCTGGTCCATCTCGCGGGCGCCGGCCAGCAACCGGTCGATCGGAATCCCCTCGACGGCGGCCGGCAGCAACCCCACGGCGGTGAAGACCGAGAAGCGCCCTCCCACGTTGTCGGGGATGACAAAGGAGGCGAGCTGATTCCCGTCGGCGAAGGGCCGAAGGAGTCCTCTGGCGACGTCGGTCGTGGCTATCAGGCGCCTGGAAAGGGCCTTGGGGCTGACCTTGCGCTTGATGAGTTCCACGACCGTCATCAACTGCGCCATCGTCTCGGGAGTGGCGCCCGACTTCGTAACGACGTTGAAAACGGTTTTCCCGACGTCGATCGCGTCAAAGAGACGCCTGAGGATCTCGGGATCCGAATTGTCCAGCACGAAGAGCCGTGGGAATCCCTTGCGTTTTTGGGGAGTCAGAAGATTGTGATAGTTGTGCGCCAGCGCGGTATGGAGGCAGATCGGCCCGAGGGCGGAGCCTCCGATCCCGAGCAGCACGAAGTTCTCGTAGGATTTCAGCGAGCGCGCGTAAGCCTTGATCGCGGCGACAAGGACTTCGTCATAGGGGAGATCGAAGAAGCCGAGATCGCCGTTTTCTCTCCGCTGAACCAGCTCGTTGTGGATTGCCTCGGCCCGGGCTCTGAGCGCCTCGATAGATCGGAGGCTCACGCCGTGGCGGGCCCCCACCACGTCCGCGAGGGCGGCGTTATAGTCAAGTCGAACGGTCATGAGACACGGCTCCTTTCCCGGTCCGGTCTGCGTTGGGTTTCCACGGGTCCTGCCGAGGCAAGAGCGATTCGCCGAGGGGGATTCTCCCCCGTCCCGAGAGCCTTTCAGAAATGCTCACTCAGGCTTGGCAGGAGGTAGGTGACGACGAGGAAAATGGCGGCAAGCGCCAGCAGAATGCCCACCCATGTTTTCACCCGTTGGCGAAGCCGCGCTCTGACTTCATGCGCCTTGGCCACTCCCACGCCCGTTGATTTGCTGTAGCAGTCCCAGCATACATCGCTGTGGCGCACGTGCCCGTGGAGCGTTTCGTTGTGCCGGAAACAGGCGGGGCAGAGCGTCCGCCGGCATTGGACGCAATAGGTTTGCGGACGGTCGCGCGGCGGCAGTTCCTTCCGGCATCCGTCACAGACATAGAGGGCGCCTTTGTGAGGCTGCGCGGCGCCTTCCGCGCGAGTCGGCGCCGCCGGTTTCAAGTCGGCTTGTCCGGCGCCGAAAACGTGGTGACATGAGAAACACTCCCACCCACCGCCATCCCGCGGCGCAACGGGGGCGCCGCAGGCGGGACACCTCTTTGGATTGGCAACCATCGTCCCTCCTCCTCCCCCACGCCGGTATGATGGACCTTGAGCGCGGGGATTTCAAGAGAGAAGAAGAAGCCGTCCGCCGTCAAGCGCGCTCCAGAGCCGCCATTTGGCGGCGCGCGAACTCCTTGATGGCCACTAGCTCCGTCGAGCTTATTGCGAATACGTTGAGAGGAATCTCCCAATTTTCGTGATGGCGTCTCCCAGTTCGTCTCGCCGCGGCAGGAAGACGACGCGAAAGTGATCGGGCCGCGGCCAGGCGAAGCTCGTGCCCTGTACGACCAGCACCTTGGCCTCGAGCAGAAGATCCAACACGAATCTCTCGTCGTCCTTGATCGCGTGCTTCTTGGGATCGAGCCGGGGAAACAGGTAGAAGGCGGCGGCGGGCTTGACGCACGTGACTCCGGGGATCTGGGTCATTAAGCTGTGGGCGTGATCCCGCTGGATGCGAAGACGGCCGCCCGGCGCGACCAGGTCCTTGATGCTCTGGTAGCCGCCGAGGGAGGTCTGGATGGCGAACTGGGCGGGGACGTTGCTGCACAGGCGCATCGAGGCGAGCATGTCGAGACCCTCGATATACCCCGTCGCGTGGGCCTTGGGGCCGCTGACGATCATCCACCCCGCGCGAAACCCCGCAACGCGGTACACCTTGGAGAGCCCCCCAAAGGTGGCAAAGAGAACGTCGTCAGCGAGGGAAGCGGCGGCCACGTGCTCGGCGTCTTCGTAAAGAATCTTGTCGTAGATCTCGTCAGAGAAGACGATGAGATCGTGTTTGCGAGCGAGCTCGACGATTCCCTCGAGGATTTCGCGCGGATAGACGCTGCCCGTGGGGTTGTTCGGGTTGATGACGACGATGCCGCGGGTCCTGGGCGTGATCTTCTTCTCCATGTCGCGGAGATCGGGATACCAGTCCGACTCCTCGTCGCAGAGATAGTGGACGGGCTTTCCGCCGCAGAGGGTGACGGCGGCGGTCCAGAGAGGATAGTCGGGCGCCGGAATGAGCATCTCGTTGCCATTGTTGAGAAGCCCCTGCATCGCCATAACGATCAGCTCGCTGACGCCGTTCCCAACGTAGACGTCTTCGATGTCGACGCCGTCGATCTTGAGCTGTTGGCAGTACTGCATGATGGCTTTGCGGGCGGAGAAAAGCCCCTTCGAGTCGCAGTAGCCTTGGGCGAGCGGGAGGTTGACAATGACGTCGTGGAGGACTTCCTCCGGCGCTTCGAAGCCAAAGGGGGCGGGGTTGCCGATGTTGAGCTTCGTGATGTGAAAGCCTTCTTCTTCGAGGCGCTTCGCTTCCTCCAACACCGGGCCGCGGATGTCGTAGCAGACGCCCTCAAGTTTGTGGGATTTCTCGATTTTCCTCATCGCGGTTTGTCCTGGCGCCGGGCGGGGGACGCGGCTCGCCGCTCGCCCCATCCGCCCGGCCAATGGCATTTCCGCCGAGGTTCTCTTCGGATTGCGCCGGCGGAGGGTCTGGATCGTACAAACCGGGCGCCGAAAAGTCAACACAGAGATCCTGCGCAGAGATCCCCCGCACGGCCTTTTCCTTGACAATCCCCCCGGCCGCGTGTGAATAAGGAATCCACTGCAGGGGTTCCGCCGCGAAACGGGCCCGCCGGTCGGCGCTTACTGAGGACCCCAACCCGATCATCTCATTTCGCGGCTCCGCGCGGTGGCGAACGTCGCGAAGGGAGCAACTCACGATGGAAGTCCTTCTGATCGGCGGTACGGGGAACGTCTCGTCGAGCGTGGCGGAGGAACTGGCGCGGCGGGGACACGAGGTGACGCTGCTGACCACGGGCCGAAGGCCGGTCCCGAAGGAGTTCCGCCACATCCAAGCGGATCGTCACGACGAAAAGGCCCTGGCCGCCGCCCTGAAGGACTGTAGGATGGAGGCGGTCATTGATTTTGCCGCGTTTAAGCCCGAGCACTGCGTGACGGCGTGGCGCGTTCTGCGGGGCCAGCTGCGGCAGTTCATTTTCATCAGCACCGCTGCGGTCTACGAAAAGCCCCCGAAGGAACTCCCCATAACGGAACAGACGCCGCTGGGAAATCCCTACTGGGATTACGCTCGACAGAAGGCGGACTGCGAGAACTACTTCGGAAGAGTCCACGGCCCCGAGTTTCCCGTCACCATCGTGCGCCCCTCCCACACGTTCGGCCCGTCCTGGATTCCGTCGCCCATAAACCGATCGGACTATACCGTCGCCGCGCGCATTGTGGCGGGACGCCCTGTCATCGTGCACGGAGACGGACAGAGCCTGTGGACCTTGACGGCCTCGTCGGATTTCGCCGCCGGACTGGCGGGACTCGTCGGCAACGACAAAGCCCTCGGCGAAGCGTTCCACATCACGCAGGACCAAGTCCTTACGTGGAACGCCATCTACCAC
>DATKZW010000717.1:0-16809 GCA_035527775.1 Sumerlaeia bacterium
TGCGGCTGCGGCTGAGTGACGGCAGGGTGGACGTGAAATTGCCAGGCGGAGAGGCGCGAATCCTATGATCTCCATTGAAGACCTGAGAAAAATGGTGCAGGAGGTGCCGCCCCTGCCGGAAGTCGTCCTGCGCCTGCTCAACATGTGCAACGATCCTGACGTGGCCCCGCGCGACATCATCGAGGTGATTAAACACGACCCGGCCGTCACGATGAAGGTCCTGCGTTTGTGCAACTCCCCCTTCTACGGTCTGCCGCGCAAGATCAGTCTTCTGGAAGAGGCCATGGTGTATATCGGGACGGACGCCCTCGTGAATTTCGTGCTGGCCGGCTGCCTCTCCACCTTCTACCATCGCAAGAATGAGGGGTACGGCCTGGACGAAGGGGATCTTTGGCGTCACGCCGTGGGCACGGCCATCTGTTCGCAGAAAGTGGCTGAGCGCGCCGACTCCTCTCTGGCGGGACTCGCCTTCACGTGCGGTCTCCTGCACGACGTGGGGAAGATCATCCTCAATGCGTACGTCGCCGAGGATTTCCAGCGCCTGATCGGTCTCGTCGAAAAGGAAGGGATTTCGTTCCTTCTCGCCGAGGAGCGCATCCTCGGCTACACCCATCCTCAAGCCGGCGCCGACATTGCGGAGTCCTGGAACCTGCCGTCCGAGATCGTCGAGAGCATCCGCTACCATCACGACCCCCTCCTCGCCAAGGAACACCCAAAGCTGGTGTCCATCGTTCACGTCGGCAACATCCTCTGCATCAGTTTCGGCATCGGAATCGGGTCGGACGGATTGGCCTACCTCTTCCATCCCGGCGCTCTCGACGTTCTCCAAATCCAAGTGAAAGACCTCTTCGACCTCTCTATCGAGGTGCACGACAAGTTCAAGCGCGCCGAGGACTTGCTAGCCCTCTCCTGAGCGACGTCCCAGGCATGCAACCCGCCCTCTCTTTGCCGCGGTCCGACCCGGCCGTTTCAGGCCGCGCCTCTTTCCGCCAAAGCCTGCTTCAGCATGTTCCCATCCAGTCAAGGCGACGGCTTTCACCCATTCCGATCGAGCAGACTCAGCCGACGCCCCCCGCCTGACCCGGTTCTTTGGCGTTGACCAGCGGGCGAGACACCACGATAATGCGAGCCGTAAGGTCGCTGTTTCCGTTCTGCGTCCGCCCACGTGGAACGCGCGCGGATCGGGCGCAGGCTGTTTTGCCGTCGAGCGCGAAGGAGGCGCGAGCATCATGGACGAAATCATACTCTTCATCACATGGATCGGGCAGGCGTGCTTCGCGCTCCAGGCCGGAGACACGACGATCCTCATGGACCCTGTGCCGCCCAAGATGGGTTTCGCAAGCGGACCGGTGGAGGCCGACGTCGTGACGGTGAGTCACGAGCACTTCGATCACAATTGCGTGGAGATGGCCAAGGGAAAGCCCGTCGTGCTGCGCGGACTGGATGAACAGAAGAAGACGTGGAACGCGATCGACTTCAAGAACGACGACGTCAAGATTACGGCTTTCCCGTCGTATCATGATGGGCAGCAAGGCGCGCAGCGCGGCAGAAACGCCATGTTTCTCATCGAGACGAAAGGTCTGCGCCTTCTTCACACGGGCGACTTGGGGCACATCCTCCCGGAGGAAACCGTGAAGGGAATCGGGCGCGTCGACGTTCTCCTGATTTGCGTCGGCGGCCACTACACGATTGACGCCAAAGAAGCGAAAACCGTCATTGCACAGCTCAAGCCGCGCGTGGTCGTTCCCATGCACTACAAGACGAAGCCCACCTCGGACCTCCCCATCGCGGACGCCGAGCCTTTCCTGAAGGGCTGGAAGCGCGTCCGCCGACCCGACCAGGAGAGGTTTGGGTTCGCGAGGGACCTGAAAAGCTTCCCGGAGGGCGAGCCGACGATCCTGGTCCTCCCTCTTCGGAAGGGGTCCGACGCGGCGGACAAGAAGTAGAGACTGCGGGCGCGAGGGGACTAGGCCGGTTCGATCGGCTGCCTGAAAAAGGCTTGCTGGTGCTGGACGATTGTCTCAATGCTCCGGGCCAAGGGGTCCGGGCACTTCAGAAACCTTAGGCCGGCAAGGAGGGTGTCGCGGTGAATTCTTGTCCACCGCGTCTCGCATTGCACCTCCCGGAATCGGCCCGGAGCGGGTTCGGGCAGATCGAAGTCCGCACTCACGAGACGCTCGGGGATGAAGAGCATTCGCAGACCGTCGGGATGATAGTCCCCCTCGCGGGCCGGGGCCACTCGCTCGCGGAGCTCCGGGGGGGCCTCCGATGGTCTGTCCGGCTCCAGGATTGGGATCGCCACCTGGCATCCCCCACGGCTCAAGTCCACGATCATGGCTTGAAGCGGCGCTTGCGGACGGGGGGGCGGGGCTTTCGCCGCCGCGTTCTTCCGCTTCGTTCGAGATGAGGAATCGGCCTTCTTGGCCTCGGGCGCCGGCGGAGATTCCTGGGCGGCTGCCGCCCTTTGGACCTCGCTCCCGGCGGGCGTCTCCACGTCAGGCATCAGCGTCGCCACGATGCTGCAGGAGACGCGCTCCGTCTGACGGACCGGCACCTCCTGGAACTCCGGCGGGTAGAGCAGAATGGCCATGGGAAAAGGCTCGAGGTAGGTGCGCGCCACCTTGGCCCGGAAACCGATGGCGCTCCCTTCGCTGACTAGGCGGACAATGCACTGTTTGTCGTCGGGGCCCGGAATGGGGCGTCCGTTGACGAACGGCAGGTCCACTATCAGGTAGGAAGGCCCTTTCACCCCGATGATCGTGCTCCTTGCCTTGCGTTGCGCCCTGCCGACACGCCGTTCGAGCACGATGGGACGCCCCAACGCGAGATGATCCGAAGTGATTCGACGCGCCATTCTGCTATCCTCTATTCGTAACTTCCGCCCCCGCTCGCAGCTTCCTCGCCGCGCCGCGAGAACGCTAGCCAGTATAAATGCTCGGGGCGGAGAAATCAACGGATTCGTGCCATGAATCTCCCTTCCCCCTTTGCCGCCGATGGTCTCGAGGGTTTGGGACGGCCGGCGGGGCCGCCGTCCCTTCCCTCTCGTCGCCCCTCGGAATCTGTTGACAGGTTCGGGCGCGGGTGTAGAATGCGTGCTTCGAGCCGGTTCCGCGAAGCCGGGAAGCGCGATTCTGGGCGAACTCCGAGCTGTTTTTCTCGCCAAACGCCGATTCGCCACGCCGGGGGGCGGACATCTCAATGGATGGTTTCTCAGTCTCCCCGGAGACGATACTCTTTCTCCCCGTCTTGCTGTTCTCCATCATCTGCCACGAGATCGGCCACGCCTATGCCGCGTTCAGAGGGGGAGACGACACGGCCCGTCTCCAGGGGAGAATCTCGCTCAACCCATTGGTTCACATTGACCCCGTCGGCACGATCATCATCCCCATTGTGCAGATCTTCGGGGGCGTGCCGCTCCTAGGGTGGGCCAAACCGGTCCCCGTCAATCCGGCGCGGCTGCGCGGAAGGAGATGGGACTTGGCGGTCTCTCTGGCCGGCGTGAGCGTGAATCTGGCATTGGCGCTGACGGCTTTGCTCGTCTACCGCGTTCTGCTGGCTTTTGGATGGATGCCCGTGACGGCGAGGCCGGACCCCTCGACGCTGCTCGGGATCATCTCGCTTCTCCTGCGGTCTTTCATCGTGGTGAACGTCGTTCTGGCCTTCTTCAACATGCTCCCGATCCCGCCCCTGGACGGATCCCACGTTCTCCTGCACTTCATCAAGAGCCGCGATTCCGCCGCGTTTCGCCTTTTTGAGCTCCTGGAACGCTACGGATTCGTCATTCTTCTTCTGCTCGTGGTGACGGGTCTGCTTGGCTATCTGGTGGGTCCGTTGCTGGGCGCGGTCTTCCTGGTGTTGGGGTACGTTTTCCAGATCCCACTTTAGTTGCTTTTTGTCTTTTTCTGACAAAGGAGCGACAGAAGCGGAGCCAACGATGGCCAAAAAGGGACGCATTCTCAGCGGCAACCGGACAACCGGGCCGCTGCACTTGGGCAACTATGTGGGCGCCCTCAGGAACTGGGTCAAGCTCCAGGATGAATACGACTGCTTTTTCATGCTGGCGGACTGGCACGCGCTCACCTCGGACTATGCCGACCCGTCGCAATTGGAGCATTACACCTACCAGATCACCCTGGACTGGCTTTCCGTCGGCCTCGATCCGGAGCGGAGCGCGTTGTTCATCCAGTCGAGAGTGAAGCAGCACGCGGAACTGAGCCTGCTTCTCAGCATGATCACGCCTCTGGCATGGCTGGAACGCTGCCCCACCTATAAGGACCAGATCCGCGAGATGGCCAACAAGGACCTGGAGACGCACGGTTTCCTCGGCTACCCGGTCTTGCAGGCGGCCGATATCATCATCTACAAGGCGAACGCCGTGCCCGTGGGAGACGACCAGGTGCCTCACATTGAGATGTGCCGCGAGCTGGTGCGGCGGTTCAACGGCTTTTACGGCGAGGTGTTTCCCGAGCCGCAGCACCTTCTGAGCCCCGTTCCCAAGATGCTCGGCGTCGACGGGCGGAAGATGAGCAAAAGCTACGACAACTGCATTTACCTCAAGGACTCGCGCCCCACCGTGGCCAAGAAGGTCCGCACGATGGTGACCGACCCCGCCCGCGTGCGGCGCAACGATCGGGGCCACCCCGAGGTGTGCAGCGTCTTCGATTACCACAAGATCTTCAACGAGGCCGAGATTCCCCAGATCGACAAAGATTGCCGCGACGCCGCGCTGGGGTGCGTCGACTGCAAGAAGAACCTGGCCGAGAAGATCAACGCGCTTCTGGACCCCTTCCGCGAGAAGCGCGCCATTTACGAGCGCGAGCCGAAACGGGTGAAGGCCGTCATCGACGAGGGCTGCCTCCGCGCCCAGATGGAGGCCGAAGCGACGATGCGCGAAGTGCGCGAGGCGATGCATTTGCCGGGGTAGGGGGAGTCGCTCGTTGCCTCTAGCGAGACAGGGGACCCGAGGGCCGCGGCCGATGGCCCTAGGTTTCCAGAACAAGATTCGACGCGCCGTTCGGCGTTCTCACGGGGTGGGTTGACCCGCTTTCTCTCACATGGCATACAATGTCAAAATAAACGTCTTCGAAGGCCCCTTCGATCTCCTGCTTCATCTCGTGCGGCTCAACGAGATGGACATTTACGACATTCCCATCGCCGAGATCGCCAACCAGTACCTCGACTACATCAGGGAGATGGAGAAGCTGGACCTCGAGATCGCCGGGGACTTCCTGGTGATGGCGGCGACGCTCATCAACCTGAAGTCGCGCGCCCTCATGCCGCCCCTCGGCGAGGAGGAAGACGAGGAAGAGGAGATCGACGAGGACCTGGCCAACATCCGCGACGCCCAGGAACTCATGCGTCGCCTCATCGAGTACCGGCAGTTCAAGGAGATCGCCGTCACCCTCTCGGAACGCGAAGAAGAGCAACTTCGGCTTTTCTACCGCAACACGGTCTTGCCGGTTGTGACCGAAGAGGGGCAGAGCCAAGAGGCGCGCGAGGACATCAGTATCCTCTTCAGCGCATTCGCCCGCGTGCTCGACTACGCCGACGGACGACCGGTCCACCACGTCGTGGAAGAGGAGTTCTCGGTCGAAGAGAAGATCGACTACGTCGCCGCACAGGTCAACGCGAAGCGGCGTCTAAGCCTGGCGGACCTCGTCCGGCGCTGCATCAACAAGAACGAAATCATCGCCCTGTTTCTCGCGCTGCTGGAGATATGCCGTCTGCGTCTCGCGCGCGTCCGCCAAGCCGGCAGTTTTCAGGAGATCTACATAGTCCATCCAAGCGAGCCCGAAGATGACGAAGAGTGAGAAGAAACGAAAGAAGAAGAGCGCCGGCGAGACGGCGGAAAACCCTCCCGCCGAGATGGCGGACGTGGCGGGCGTCGAAGTTCAGTCCCAACGGACGGCGGAAGAGGAGAACGCGCCTGAGGGGGCCGCGGCGGAGGAATCCGATCTCGCGGCGCGCGTCGAGGAAGTCGATCTCGGCCTTCCGGAGGACGAAGAGGAGCCCGAGGCGCTCCCCTCGGAGATTGAGGATGAGACGGCGCTTGTGGAAGAGGCGCCCGGAGCGGCCGCCGTTCGGACGCCCGCCGAGCTCAAGGCCGCGGTCGAGTGCCTGCTTTTCACGACGTCCCACGCCCTGAGCCTCAAACAGTTGCGAGGCATCCTGGGCGGGGTTGACGTGAAAACCTTGCGCGGCGCGGTGAGCCAGCTTCAAGCGGAGTACGACGCCCGCGGCGGCGGCCTGCAGATCATCGAGAACAACGAGGGCTTCCAGATGTGCACGCGGCCGCAGTACGCGGACGTTGTTCTGCAACTCCACCGCCAGCGAAAAAGGAACCCGCTGACGACCACGGCGCTTGAGACGCTCGCCATCGTCGCATACAAACAGCCGATCACGCGCGCCGAGATCGAGATGATCCGCGGCGTCGAGTCGAGCGGCGTTCTGCGCAATCTCTGCGACATGGGAATGATCAAAGTCGTCGGCCGCAAGGAAGTGATCGGCCGCCCGCAACTCTACGGCGTTACGTCTCTTTTCCTGGGCACGTTCGGACTCCGATCGCTCAACGACCTGCCGACGATTCACGCCCTGCGGCGACAGTACAAGGCCCGACCCGTCTGGGAGGAAGAGGAAGAGCAGGAGCGGGGGACTTCGCCGCCCGCTCCTCCGCCCGGTTCCGAGTCCGAAGCGCCCGTCCCGGACGATGCCGGTTCGGCAGACGGCGATTGGGATGCCGGCGCCGACGCGGAGAAGGGGCTGGAGGACGAGGCGGAGGATCTGGACGACGAGGATGAGGCGCTCGATGAGGAGGAGGGACCGGACGACGAGGAGATGATCCCAGAGGGCGCCGCGCAGATGGACGACGGCTCCGTCGCCAATGAGGGTGACATGGGCGAAGAGGGCGAAGAAATGGGCCGGGACTTCAGGTCCGCGCCTTCAGCGGATTCCGCCGTCGAGACGCAATACCCCGCCAAAGAGGACTCTTCGGAAGCTCGAGAATAATGGGCGTGCGGCTCGTGCGATATCTCGCTCAGTGCGGCGTCGCTTCGCGGCGGCAGGCGGGCGAGATCGTGCAGCGGGGACTCGTCAGCGTCAACGGCGAGGTCGCGCGCGATGTGTCTCTTCAGATTGAACCGGGCGACCGCGTGAGCGTCCGCGGCAGAGCGGTCCGCCCTCCCGACAAGACCGTTGTTCTGATGCTGAACAAGCCGGCGGGGCAGGTCTGCTCTCGGCGCGACCCGCACAATCCGGAAACCGTCCTGAACAGCCTGCCGCGTCGATGGCGCGGGCGCCTCAAACCGGTCGGCCGACTGGACAAACAGACGACCGGCCTTCTCTTGCTGACGGACGACGGCGCCCTCGCTTATCGCCTGACACATCCCCGCTACGGAGTCAAGAAAACCTATCGCGCCGTAGTCGAAGGCGAAATCTCCGACGAGGCGGTCAATAGGCTGGCAAGCGGCGTCCGTCTGGACGACGGCGAAACGGCGCCTGCGGAGGTCCGTGTCCTGAGACGCGCAACCGACCGGTCGAGGATCGAGATCACGATCCACGAAGGACGCAAGCGCCAGGTGCGGCGCATGTGCGAAGCCATCGGGCGCCGCGTCTTGATCCTGGAACGCACGGGCTTCGGACCGCTTCGCCTTGGGGAACTCCGTCACGGGGAGAGTCGTCCTCTGACGGCTTTCGAGGCGTCTCGGCTTCGACGGTCCGTTGGGCTTGACACGTAGCAATGCGATCGGACTCGTTGCACGGACTGAGCAGATCCGTGGTGGGGCAACGCCCTGCCAATCGCCCAGACTCGAGTTGGCGAGCGCTCTAAGCGCCTGGCTCACCGCCCACGCGCCATCGAACGGCCCCGGTCACAGCAACAGCAAGAGATCGGCGATCAGCCCAATGAAGAAGCCAAGAACGCCGCCGAGGATCTCGATGGCGCGCAGCTCCCGGGCCGCGATCTGGAGGACAATCTGCTCCAACGCCTCCAGGTCGAACTCGTCGATCTTCTTCACGACCAGCTGCCGGAAATCCAGGTTCTCTTCGAGCGCGTCCATGATCTGTTCGGTCATGGGCGGGATCGTTCTCAGGATCTCTTCCATAATCGTGTCTCTGACCTTGGACCGGAGACGCTCGGTGAAGAAGACGTTCACCATCGGGCTGAAACCGACGAGCTTCTCATCGAGGAGTCGAGCAACGCGTTGATCAAGGAAGTCGCGGATGCGTCGGTTGACGCGCGGCTCGGCCAGAGCGCGGCGAATGTCGTCGTGGGATATCAGGTGGCGTTCGACGGTCTCGGCGATCTTGCGGGCGATTTCCGACCGGCGGCGCGGCACGAGCCCGTGCAAAGGCACGCCCAGAATCCGCCGCTCCCGCCGGGGACGAAACAGCATGCGCACGGCAATATAGTTGGTCACGTACCCCGTCGCGGCGGAGACTAGAGGGATGGCGATGAGGCGGATGATCGTAGCCGTGGGCAGAGGACGCGTTCCTGTCTGAGAGATGGCCCCAGGGCGGGATTCCGTCGCGACGACGCGCGTCGGCGCGCGCGATCGCCTTGACGGATGAGTGAGCCGATTGGCTCCTCATTTCCGTTCGTGGTACAGGCCGAGTTCAACGTAGTCACAGCCAAAGAAAAGGTTGATCGTCCAATCGAGCGCGATGCGGAACCTGCGGGTCCACCCCGGCATCTTCATGAGATAGACCGTTCTCCACAGGAACCAAGCGGGAAAGCCCCAGATCTTGATCCCCAGTATCTTTGCCACGCTGGAACGATAGCCGAGCGCCACCAGAGTTCCCAGAGGCGCGACGTCCGGCGGCGTCGTCTTCCGGCCGCGCAGAGCGCAGATGATATTGCGGGCCAGATGCGCTCCGGTCCTTACCGCTGTCTGGGCCGTTGCGGGCAAGGTGCGCCCCCCGCGGCCGACGTTCACGGCGCAGTCGCCGATTGCCCACACGTCCCGCGTTCCCTTTACCCTCAGATCGGGCTCGCAGACAAGGTAGCCGCGTTCGTCCGTTGGAAGGCCGAGATTGCGCAGCAGCGGATTCGGCGATATGCCGGCGCACCAGACGACGGTGCGCGCAGAGACCGTCTCGCCTGAGTTGAGAACCAAGCGATCGGCTTCGATCCGTTCAACGGACGTTTCGAGCCTAAGCGACACGCCCCGTCGGCGCAAATGCCTCATGGCGAAAGCCGACAGGTCCGGATCGTCGAGCGCTCGAAGGATGCCGTCGCTCCTTTCTATGAGAGTGACGTTGCATTCTTGGGGCTCGACGTTGCGATAGACGCGGGCCGCGTTGCGCAGGAAGGCGTGGAATTCGCCGGCGACCTCGACCCCCGTGAAGTTCCCGCCAACCACCACAAAGTGAAGCAGCGCTCGGCGCACAGTCTCGTCGGTCACGGCATCGGCCCGCTCGAGCATCCGAATGGCTCGATCGCGAAGCCCGACCGCGTCGGCGAGACTCTTCATCCGGAATCCATACTTTCGCAGGCCGGGGATCTCCGGCAACTGCGTGACGCTTCCCACTGAGATCACAAGATGGTCGTATTCGACGACGTCCACGGCGTCGTCCTCTGTTACTTGGCAGGTCACGGTATGCTTGAGCGCGTCGACGGCAAGCACTTCGGCCATGCGGAAGCCGGCCGAGCGAACGAACCGCCGCAGGGGAACGACGGTGTGACGCGGCTCAAGGCTCCCCGTGCCGGCCTCGACAAGAAGAGGATCGTAGACGAAGTAATCATTGCGGTCTATCAGGAGCACCTCGGCTTCGTCGGCTCTCAGTTTTCTCTCAAGGCGCTGGGCGCAGTAGGCGCCGGCGAATCCTCCGCCGAGAATCACGATCCGGGGCCGTCGTTCGCGCGAAGGTTCGTTTCTTTGCATGATGGGTTCCTTTCCGCGGATCGCCCGCGCCCCCCGGCGAGTTCCAGGGCGGACGGAAGTCAAGGCGGTGGCGGGTTTTCAGGAAGCCGGCCGGATTCTTGACCCTTTCAGGGCGGATTGAATCATCAGGAACTCGCCGACGTTGTCCATGGTGACCAGGCCCACCAGTTGGTCTCTGTGAACGACCGGCAATGTGCGACACGAGCACTCACGGAGTCGCTCGAAGGCGGCGTCGAGCATTTCCAGAGGGCCCGCGAGTTGGAAATGCCGCTGCATGACTTCCGGGACCGGCGCGTCCTGGCCTCGTTCCGCAAGCGCCTTGAGCATGTCGCCGCGCGTCAACACGCCTACCAGATTGCCGCCTTCGAGAACGGGAAAGTCCTGCTGCTCTCCCGAGAGAATCAGGTCGATGGCCTGTTTTAGGGTGTCCGTCGTGGAAAGCGACCGGAACTGCGTCACCATCGCCTGGGCGACGGGTATGCCGCCGAGCGCGCGTCTCATCTGAACCATTGCCGATTCCTGTGCGGCGCCGATCCAAACGAAAAAGGCGATAAACAGCAGGAAGGGATTTGAGAACAGACCCACGAACCCGAAAACGAGAGCCATTGCCTGACCGGCGATTGCGGCCGCGTGAGTGGCCGCGGCGTAGTCCATCCGCGTGGCCAACAGGGCGCGCAAGACCCGTCCGCCGTCCATCGGGAACGCCGGCAGCAGGTTGAAACCGGCCAGGAAGAGGTTCACTATCAAGAGACGTTGGATGAACGAGCCTTGGGCGATGCCCATCTCGGGCAAGGGCTGATAGCCCGCAGTCGTCGCGAGAACCACGAAAAGGCTCAAAGCAATGAGGACGTTCACGGCCGGGCCGGCGATCGCCACCGCCAGTTCCTCAAGGGGTTTTTCCGGCATTCTTTCGAGGCGCGCGACGCCGCCGATGGGGTAAAGGGTGATGTCTCGGGTCCTGATTCCGTACCTTCGGGCCGCCATGGCGTGTCCGAGCTCATGCAGGACAACGCAGCCGAAGATGGCAAGAATGAACGCGACCCCCGCGGCCGCCGCCGGCAAGCTGCGCTCCTGCGCCCAATGGGCCATTGCGATCCAGCCGATGATCAGCACGAACGTAACGTGAATCCGGATCTCGGTGTCCCTTATCTGTGCGATTTTCCAAGACCAGCGCATTGTTTTCCTCGGCCTCCTTAGTGTGTAAAGGCTGACGGCCTCACTTCGACACGATGCCCCGCACCCCGCCGGAGATGAGGGCCGCGATATTGAGGAACATCCTCGGCAGAGCGAGACCTCCCGGAGAGGCCAGGTAGCGCGGTTCCCACTCGGGCTCGAACTTCTCCTTGTAATTCCGCAGCCTCTGGAAGTTGTAGAAGTGCTCCCCGTGGCGGAAGACGAGACCGGCCAGACGGTTCCACATGGGCGCCAGTGGGCGCTCGTCCAGTCCGGCAAGGGGCGTCATTCCGAGGCAAAAGCGACGATAGCCGCGCTCGCGTCCCCAAAGCATGAGATGGGCGAAAAGGTAATCCATCGCGCCGTCCGCCGCCTCCGGGACGTAACGCATCAGATCGATGGAAAGCTCTTCCGAGTTCGCCCCGGTCAACACGTTGGCGAAAGCCGCCACCCGTCCCGCCCGGCGCACCACAGCCAGCGGAAGCCGCTTGAGATAATCCTCGTCAAAAAAGCCCAGCGAGAAGCCTTTCTCTTCCGTATTCTTCGAAGAGAGCCAGGCATCGGAGACCCCGCGGATCTCGCTGAGGAGGGGCGCCACGCCATTCGACTCAACGACCTCGAAGGAGCTGCCCTGCTTCTGATAGCGATTGCACGCTTGGCGGAGGTCCTTGTGCTTCCCGCCTTCGAGCGAGAAACCGTGCAGCGGAACGTAAGCCTCTTCGCCGATCTTGAGAAGGGTCAGGCCCTGGTCGATATAGAGCTCGAGAGAGTCGGGGCCCACCTGGTAGAAAACCGGCCAACCTCCATGACGATCCGCGAGCATACGGAAACGCCAGATGAGCTCAGGGTACTCCCGTTCGGATCCGACGGGATCCTTGAGCGCGACCCAGCTGCGCCCTTCGACGCCGAACATGAGAAAGGCGCTTCCGTCCTCGCTGAAGAGCAGCGACTTGTCGCCCAGAAGGGCCAGGTACGGGTACGTCTGCGGCGACTCCCGGACGATCGGTTCAGCCCTTTCGAGGTCGCCCCCCCCAGGCGCCGGGGCTTCGTATTCTGCGTGGCGAAGCAGGCCGACCAGACCGAAGAACAAGGCCGTGCACATCACGCCGACACTGGCGCGAAGGAACCGCGGCGCGTCGCCCGTCAGCGTGAAACGCCACCACAGGTCCGCGGTGTAATCCACGTGTTTGTGAACGAACAGACCGAGCCACACCGAGGTCAGCAGCACGACGAGAATGGCCATGACCCAACCGGCGCTGAAACGCTGGCTGAGGAGCGACGCCTTGCGATGGAAGTGACGATGGCAGGGGAGCACGGCGGCCAGCATCACTCCGAGAACGACCGCCTCCTCGAAATCGAGACCTTTGAGGAGTGAGAACGCTATGCCGCCGGCAAGCAGCGCGATGGTCAGATAGTACGCGGCGTCGAGACGCCGCTGCAACCCCCGCGCAAGCAGCAGAAGACCCACGCCCGCCACGCTCCCCAGGAAGTGAGACGTCTCGACGACCGGCAAGGGCACGATCCGCCTCAGGATCGCCAGGCGACCGTGCGCGCTCGGCGTCGCTCCGGAAAACAACAGGACCGCGCCGCTCACGAAGGTCGAGAAGGCCAGAACATGCGGCACAACCGCGGGCGCCCAGCGCCCCAGCGTCGCTCCCACCAAGCGGATCTCCCGCCCTCGCGCCCTCATCTCGTGGGCGCCCAGGAGCGCGGCGGCGCAGCAAAGAGGCGCGAGGTAGTACACGCCGCGAAAGGCGATCAACGAACCGAAAACGGCGCCAGGCGAAGCCTTGTCTGCCAGACTCACGATGACGATCGTCTCGAAAACGCCGAGCCCGCCCGGGACTTGGCTGACCAAGCCCGCAACGTTCGCCAGAAGAAAGATCCCGAGGAAGCCGGGATAGCTCAGCTTTGCCTCACTGGGCAACAGCACATAGAGCACGGCGCCCGCCAAAGCCCAGTCCAGTACGCCCACAACGATCTGCCCCGCCGCAAGACGCGCCGCAGGCAGCGGCAACTCCCAGCCGCGGATCACAAACGGCCTCTTGCGCACGAGCGCCAGGAAGCCGTACCCCCCGACCAGAAGCAGACTCGCCAAACCCAACGGCCAAACCGACCTGAACGGCAAGTGGAGGAGATCCGGAAACGTCATCGGCTCCACGACGAAGACAACGCCTCCCAATGCGCAAAGACCCAACCAGAAAGTCAGACCGCAAAACAGCACGATTCTCGCCACCTCCAGGGGCGAGAATCCCCACGCCGTGTAGAAACGGTAACGGATCGACCCCCCGGCGAGATTCGCCAGGCCGATGTTGTTGCTGAAGGCGTAGCCGATGAAACCCACCAGAGCCGTTTGCCGGTAGGGCAGAGGTCTCCGCAGGTAGCGGCACGCGAGCGTGTCGTAGAGAGTCAGATCCAGGTAGCTGAGAATCGTCAACGCGAGAGCGGCCACAAGCGACTCCCCGGAGATCGCCCGCAGGCGCGCCACTATCTCGTGGTAGTGGTACTCCGCCAACGCGCGGTGCAGCGCCCAGAGCGCGCCGGAGAACAAGGCGAGGCCGATCACGGCCAGGAGAAGCTGCGAGGGTCTCTTTGTCATTCTCATATGCTTGTCGCCCGGGCGGCGTCAGTGGCGAGGGAGCGGGCTCGCACAAGGCGAGGAGAACGGAACACGCTCGGGCTGTTTCCGCGGGGGCGCCCCCAGATAGGGCGGATGCGCCCTTCGCCAAAAGCGGAGCGGGGGATTCCACCTGCGCCCACTCCGCGATCCCTCCGTGGTCGCCTGAGGATTGCGCGCCTTTGGGAAAGCGACGGCGCCCGATAACGTCCCGCGCGTGGATCTCCGCCTCTTCCTGCAGGATTGCGTGCTTCCTCGTCAATCGCGCCGGATCCTGGTCAAAGGTCCGCATTCCTTGATGCCCGACACTCATAAACTCGAAAATGTCCGCGCGGCAACGCCCAACGCCCGCGTCGGGGTTGTCAGAACGCCTCGAACGCTCAGAAAGGGGCTTCTATTCCCGGTTCTCGCAATAGTGGCGATGAATCCGATCGAACTCCTCGATATGGGCAAGCATGATTTCGGTGATGAGAGGATCAAACTGAGTCCCTCTCCCACTCCGGATCTCCCCGTGGGTTTCCTCGTAGGTGAAGGCGGGCTTATACGCTCTCTTCGACAACATGGCGTCGAAGGCGTCGGCGAGGGCCATGATTCGCGCCTCGACGGGAATGTTCTCGCCGGCCAGCCCGTCGGGATACCCGGCGCCGTCGTAGCGCTCGTGGTGGTGGCGGACAATGCGGCAGGCCATGCGGAAGGCTTCGTGATCGCAGTAATCCAAGACCGCCTTCAGGGACTCCGCCCCGATGATGGTATGTTTCCTCATCACTTCACACTCATCCGCCGTGAGTTTCCCCGGCTTGAGGAGGATCCTATCGGGAACGCCCATTTGGCCGATGTCGTGGAGGGGGGCAACGAAATGGATGCTCTGGGAGAATCCCGGATAGATGGCGCCGTGGAAACGGGGATGGCGGGCCATGTGGGCGGCCAGCTGGCTGCAATAGTCGCGCACCCGGTGCAGGTGCGCGCCAGTCTGGGGGTCGCGCGATTCAGCGAGCTTGGCCTGGGAGAAGATGAGAGCCTGGTAGGCGTTGACGAGGTCCTGAGTCGCCATCTCATCCGCGCGCCGGAGTCGCTTCGTCAGCACCCGCAGGACGCGCTGAGCGAAGATGGGCGTCTGGTCGAGGAGATCGCCGAAATCGGCCTGCTCCATCTCCAGGCACTCGACGTCGGTGAGGGCCTTAACCGTGGCGGTCCGCTTCTCCAAGGAAATCAGGGCCATTTCGCCGAAGATCTCACCCTCCTTCAGCTCCTGTAACACCCTCTGTCCCCACCCCATCAGTTTCAGGACAACCACCTCCCCGCGGGTCACGATGAACATCCTGTCGCCGGGCTCCCCTTCGGCGCAGATGACGTCGCCCTGACGGAAAAAGACCGGGCGGAAGCGCTCGGCCACGCGGGCAAGGGTGCTGGGGTCCAGGCCAACGATAAGGTCGCTGCGCTGGAGGTAGTGCATCACGTTGACCATGTCGCCGTTCTCCTGGAACGAGGGGCTCCGGCCGGATCCGCGCCGCCCGCCGGCGCCACGCAAGGGAGGCGCCCCCAGACTGCGGCGAAGGGCTGGCGCCATTCCCCTAAGAGAACAGAGACGCCATCTTCCCAGGCCGCACCGCCAGTTCTGGTTCATACAAGAAAGACGCCGGCAATTCCACTGAAAGTTTCCGCGAACGGGTTTGCGAGGCAGTGTGGGGGCTTTCGACGGCCCCTTTCATTGCGTCGCCGGAGAAGCGGAAAACCCCTTGCATTGAGGCTCCGGCCGCTATAGGATGGCGCGACTCTCCGGTCTCTCTCCTCTCAGGCCGGGTTGGACGGCCTGGGGCGGGAGATTCCAGGTTTGCCCATGTTCCAACCTCCTGGCACCTTCTCGAAGAAACGCGCGCGCGAGCTGCATCTGCCGGTTCTTCTGACCTTGCTCGACCTGACGGGGATTGTTCTGGGCCTGCTGTTCGCTTACTGGATTCGGTTTCACTCCGCGCTGATGTCCGTCACGAAAGGCTATGATCCCGCTGAGTACAAGCGGATGTTTCCGATCGCCACGGCCGTGTGGCTTGTCTCGTTCTGCCTTGCCCACCTGTATCGACGCAATGAGAAGATCTGGAGCTGGCGCGTGTTCGGCCGGCTCCTGCGGGGATCGCTTCTGGCCGTCGCGATCTTTGTGGCCATCCTGTTCTTCGTGCGCTCTCTTACCGTCCACGGGCTGGCCCGGTGGATGGTGCCGATTTCCTTCGTGACCGTGGTGGGCCTGGTCTCTTTCGGGAGAAGCCTCCTGGGCCGCAACTTGGCCATCACGGCGCGCGCCCTGGTTCTGGGCGCGGGTCCCAGCGGCAAGGAGGTGGCCCGCTCGATCCGGCGGCATCCCGAGTTGGGATGGGAGATCGTTGGCTTCATAACAACGGAACCAGCCGATCTAGGCAGGGAGCTGACCGGGATCGAAGTGACGGGGACGGTGGGTGACCTGCCGGGAATCCTCGACCGTGAAGAGATCGAGGCCGTCTTCGTCGCGCAGACCGATTTTCGTCGCGAGATGCTGGGAGACGTCTTCTTCGAGTGCCAGAAACGCATGGTGGACGTGAAAGTGGTCCCGGACCTGACGGAGATGCTTTTCAGCGAGGTGGACGTGGGAGAGGTGGACGGCATCCCCTTCCTTGGGCTTCGCGACACGTCGTTGCGTGGATGGAACGCGGTGCTTAAACGTCTTTTCGACGCGGCGGGGGCCGTTTTGCTGCTCATCCCCGCCGCGCCGGCGATGGCCGTCATCGCTTGGTTGATTAAGCGCGACTCGCCGGGCCCCGTGTTCTATCGCCAGGAGCGGGTCGGCGCCGACGGCAAGCGCTTTCTCCTCGCCAAGTTCCGAACCATGCGCGCGGATGCGGAGAAGGGAACCGGGCCCATCTTCGCCACACCCGACGACCCCCGCCAGACGCGGATCGGGCGGTGGCTGCGTCAGGCCCACCTGGACGAGATTCCCCAACTGTGGAACGTCTTGACGGGAGATATGAGCCTTGTGGGGCCTCGGCCGGAGCGACCGTTCTTCGTCGAGCAGTTCCGCGAGCAGATCCCGCGTTACATGGCGCGTCACCGCATCAAATCGGGCATTACCGGCTGGGCGCAGGTCAATGGCCAGACGGGTCACGAGGGAACCAT
>DATKZW010000718.1:0-2670 GCA_035527775.1 Sumerlaeia bacterium
AACGGCGACGCGGCGGTCAAAATCGACGGCAAAACTCTGGCGCCGCCGGAGATCTCGGCTCGCGTGTTGCAGAAGATGAAACAGACCGCCGAGGACCATCTCGGTCATGATGTCGCACAGGCGGTCATCACCGTTCCCGCCTACTTCAACGACTCCCAGCGCCAGGCGACCAAGGACGCGGGCCGCGTGGCGGGGCTCGAGGTCCTGCGCATCATCAACGAGCCCACCGCGGCGGCCCTGGCCTACGGTCTGGACAAGAAGGGGGACGAGAAGATCGCCGTCTTCGACTTTGGGGGCGGCACGTTTGACATCTCCATCCTCGAGCTGGGCGAGGGGGTCTTCGAGGTCAAGAGCACGAACGGCGACACCCATCTCGGCGGCGACGACATCGACCAAGTGCTTATCGATTGGCTCGCCGACGAGTTCAAGAAGGACACTGGGATCGATCTCCGCAACGACCAGCAAGCGCTCCAGCGCCTGAAAGAGGCGGCCGAAAAGGCTAAATGTGAACTCTCCACCACCCAGGCAACCGACATCAACCTCCCTTTCATCACCGCCGACGCCTCGGGACCCAAGCACATGAACACGAAGTTGACCCGATCCCAACTGGAACGGCTCATCACTCCTCTGGTCGACCGCTGCACCGGGCCCTGCAGAAGCGCTCTCAAGGACGCGGGCCTTGAGGCGAAGGACATCGACGAAGTGATTCTTGTCGGGGGCACGACCCGCATTCCCATGGTTCAGGACCTCGTGAAGAAGATCTTCGGAAAAGAGCCGAATCGGGGCGTTAACCCCGACGAGGTGGTGGCCGTCGGCGCCGCGATCCAAGCCGGCGTACTCGCTGGGGACGTGAGCGACGTGCTGCTTCTGGACGTCACTCCCCTGTCACTCGGCATCGAGACGCTGGGCGACGTATACGACGTCCTGATCCCGCGCAACACCACCATTCCGACTCAGAAGAAGCGGGTCTACTCGACCGCCTCCGACAATCAGCCCGCCGTGACGATCAAGGTTTACCAAGGCGAACGCCAGATCGCATCGGCCAATCGGCTTCTGGGTGAGTTCAACTTGGAGGGCATTCCGCCCGCCCCGCGGGGCGTGCCTCAGATCGAGGTGAGCTTCGACATCGATTCCAACGGCATCGTCCACGTCTCGGCCCGCGACCTCGGGACCGGCAAGGAACAGAAGATCCGCATCGAGTCCTCCTCGGGGCTCGACGAGGCGCAGATCGGGGAAATGGTCCGCGACGCCTCCGAGCACGAGGAAGAAGATCGCCGGCGCAAGGAAGAAGCCACAACGCGCAATCAGGCCGAATCGCTGGTCTACAGCGTCGAGCGCTCCTTGAAGGAGTACGGCGATAAGCTCGGGGCGGCCGACCGCAAAGCGATTCAGACGGGGATTGATGCGTTGAAAAAAGCGCTTGAAAAGGGCCCCATTGATGAGATAAAAGCCCAAATGGAGGCGCTGAACCAGGCGTCCCACAAGATCTCGGAGATTCTCTACAAACAGGCAACCGCTGCTGAAGCCAAGCCCGAAGAGGCAGCGCAAGGCGCATTCGAGCAAGATCGGGCCGCGACCGGCGGCAAGACGGGCGAAGAGGAGATCGTCGACGCGGAGTTCCAAGTCGAAGATGAGAAGAAAGGCTGAGGTTCCTGATGAAACACGACGTGCGGATGCTCCTCGAGACCCATCGAGGAAAGTTTCTGTTAGTCAATTCTCTCGCGCGCCGAATTCGAGCTCTGCAAAGTGGACATAAAGCCCTCGTCCCCCGCCGCTCCGACGACTTGATCACCGTCGCTCAGGAGGAATTCCGCCAGGGCAAAGTAGTGGTCGCAACATACGCTGACGGACAGGAAGGGGATGGGTCTCCGTCCGCGGCGGAAGAAACGGAAGAAGCGCAGGCAAAATAGGACAAACCGGCTTCGGCGCGACGATCACGGGGCGGGGAGAACGCGTTCTTCCCGCCCCTATGCGTCTGCATCAACTGCCGCCTCGCCAAGTTGGCAACGGACGTATCGCTTCACTTTGACGGCGCCCCCCGCGGTTTTGGCGGCTTCATCGATCAGTTGCTTGACGCTTTTCTGCTCTTCCTTCACGTAGGCCTGCTCGAGGAGGCAGCTTTCTTTGAAAAAGGCCCTCAGACGCCCCTCGACGATCTTGTCGAGGATCTTTTCGGGCTTGCCTTGCTTGATCGCCGCATTGCGGTAGACCTCGCGCTCGGCCTCGATCACGTCTTGGGGAATGGAGTCGCTGTCGAGGCCGGCGGGATTCGAGAACGCGATGTGCAGGCACAGGTTGTGGGCCAGCTCGCGTGCGGCCTCGGTCCGAGCGACCTCGTCGCTTTCACAATCGAGCGCGACGGCCACGCCCACACTGCCGGGCGGATGGACGTAGGTGTGCACCAGTCCGGATTTGCCTTCGGGCACTTCGAGACACTCGCACCGGCTGATGCCGATGTTCTCGCCGATGACGCCGATCGCCTCGGTCACGAGCGCCTCGACGCTCTCGGCGTCGATCCCTTCCGGCTTGGCCCTCAGAAGCGCCTCGGGGCTCGAGCAGCGACAGACCAGGGCCGCATCGGCGACGCGGTCGACCAGTTTGGCGAACCGATCGTTGCGCGCGGCGAAGTCGGTCTCGACATTCACCTCGACGAGAACGCAGGCGCGCGCG
>DATKZW010000719.1:0-4545 GCA_035527775.1 Sumerlaeia bacterium
CTGGTTCCCTACCCGCCGCACGGACCGTCAATCAAAGGTCCTCTTGCTCGTGGAGATCAGGTCTCCGCCGGATCTCGTGCCGTTCGTGGGGTTGTAGATATACTCCAGATGATCGGTCATGGAATCCAGGCGAATCCAGAAGTCCCCGATGTTCCCCCAAGACGCGTCCTGCATGCTGGTGTAGAGGTCGGGGCCGGCGGATATGATCCAGTAGTGCATGCCGATGGCGACGTAAGAGTCGTAGGGACGGTAAACGAACTCGCCCCCGATTGGAAAGTGCAGCGACCCGTAGGCGTATACGCTCCGGTCGATCGTGTCTTGATAGGTCATGTTATTGGCTGGAAAAGGATTTCCCAGGATGCTCGTCATATAGGCGATGGGAGTCGTCAGTTGCGCCCACGTGTGCGCCTCGGAATAGCCCCAGTCGGGGGCGTAGATGTTGTGGTCTATGCGGTACGCCTCAAGTCCCGTGCGGAGGGCGCGCATATCGTTTTTCACGCGCGCCACTTTCGAGCGAACCTGCGCCTCGAGGAAATTCGGCACGGCGATCGCGGCCAGGATCGCGATGATGGCCACCACGATCAGCAACTCGATCAGGGTGAACCCGGGCCCGCCTCTTCGGCGGCAGATCCATCGTGTCCACATGATCCTTCTCCTTCCCTATGCAGGAATCCCTAGGCGCTCATACATTGCCCTCTCACGCTATCTCGCGCCGCGCGTTTTGTCAAAGCCTTCCTTGGCCATTCGACGGCGTTGGTTCGTCCCCAGGAATCCCGAGCGCGGGAGACGCGGCGAGACCGCTTCTCTTCGTCTGGACCGGGCCTCCCTGAAAAGCGATTGGCAGATCCAGAGGCGTCTTGAGCAAGCCGTCGACTTTCCGCCAGGCCGCCAAGTCCTCGTTGCTCGCGATCTCGGGAGCGAATCCGAAGCGGAGATACAGGTTCAGCGCCGGGATGCGCGCGGTCGACGTGGCCAGATACGCCCGCTCGTGGCCGAGCTCGCGCAGCCGCTTGCAGACGATCGACATCAGCGGCTTCGACAACCCCCGCCCCTGCATCTCGGGAATAACCGCCACCCAATGGATCCGGCCGTAGGGCTTGCCCCGGTGATTGTCGTCGAACCACGCCGTGGCGGTGGCGATCCCCTCGCCGCGGGCGTCGCAAAGAAAGCACTGCCGTTGCGGCAGCGCGTCGGCGCGCGGCGCGAACTCCTTCTGAAAAACGTCGGCGGGAAACGGCGTGATGAGTTTCTCGGCCAGTCCCACGATCCGCTGCCAGAGCGCCTCGTCTCCGGGACGGAACCAGCGCGCGGAGAATCCCGGCGGGATCGGATAGTCGGGCAGATTCTCTAGGTCCTCACGGACCATGTTGACGCCGACGTTTTCTATTTCCATGGATGGCTCCGAAGTCGGGATCGAGGATCGATAAGCGCGACGCGCACGCCGGAGCCCGACTTTACGAACGACCTCGGAAAATCCCGCAACCTGCGGGGCGACTCGCGGAAAAACGCCCCATACACATCCCAAGGGACGCGAAAGGAGGAGGAAGAAAAAACGAACAAACTGCCCTTGCGGGCCGTCTAAGTCTAATCATACCAGTGGCGGAGAGGGTGGGATTCGAACCCACGGTACGGCGAACCGTACACGCGCTCTCCAGGCGCGCACCTTCGACCACTCGGTCACCTCTCCACTCGAGAAGACCGGCCGCCCCAACATCTCCCCGCGGGCGCGAGGATCGCCGACTGGACCTCCTTATAGGCCATCTTCTCGGTTCTGCCAATGTTTTTTCCCGCGCGTCGACGATTCCCCAAGTTGGGGTTGGCGCTTGTTCTGTCAGACGGCTTTCGCTTGAGGATGGGGCGTTTGGGGGAAGCGAAGCCCCGCGGGAGTGTCCGGAGCGCTTTCGCTTGAGAGTCCCAGGCGGCAGATTGAACTCGCGGCGGCGCGCAAGGGCTCACACGCGGCGACCCTGCTCTGGCCGGCAAACAGCGCCGCTCCCAAGGCCGGAATCCGGAATCGAATCGGTTTCATCGTCTTCCTCCTCTATCCGGCGAAGGGGCGCTGCGCTCTCCGCGCCGTCCCAGCAGTACGTGCAGAGCCGCTCCTTGGGCAGGCCGATTGCCTCGACGAGGTCGCCGAGTTCCTGGTACTTCAGGGAGGTCAGCCGCAAGTTGCGCGCAATGCGTTCGACCATGGCGCACTGCTTTTCGGAGCCGGTGCGCGAGTACTCGTCAAGGTGTTCGTTCTCGTCTCCCTCGATCTCTTTGATCGCCTTGCGGGTGGCTAGATCCAGCTCGGAGCGCGAACGCGAGAAGTTGAGGAACTTGCACCCGAAAAGAAGAGGGGGGCAGGCGGGCCGCATGTGCACTTCCGTGGCGCCGTCGTCGTAGAGACGCTTGATCTGGTCGCGCAGCTGCGTGCCTCGGACGATCGAGTCCTCGCAGAAGAGGAGGCGCTTGCCCTGGACTATCTCGCGGATGGGGATGAGCTTCATCTTCGCCACGATGTCGCGCACGCGCTGGTCCTGGGGCATGAAACTGCGCGGCCACGTGGGGGTATACTTGACGAACGGCCGCAGGTAGGGGAGTCCTGCCTCGTTCGCGTACCCTACCGCGTGCCCCGTTCCCGAGTCCGGAATGCCGGCGACCAGGTCCACTTCGACGTTGTCCTTGCGGGCCAACGCCGCTCCGCAGCGATTGCGCACGACTTCGGTGTTGATGCCTTCGTAGTTCGACGCGGGGTAGCCGTAGTAAACCCAGAGAAAGGCGCAGATTTGCATCTTGTCTTCGGGGGGCTTGACCTGCTCCACGCCGTCCGGAGTTGCAAGAACGACCTCGCCCGGACCCAGATGCCGCACCCCCTCGTACCCCAGATTCGGGAACGGGCAGGTCTCCAGCGAAACGGCGTATGAGTCCCGTCTGTGGCCAACAGCCACGGGCGTTCTTCCGAGGCGGTCGCGGGCCGCGTAGATGCCCTTCTCGGTCAGCAGAAGAAGCGAGCAAGAGCCCTGCACGGTCTTCTGCACTCTCTCGATTCCCGTCACAAAATCCTCTTCCTGGTTGATCAGCGTTGCGACGAGCTCCGTCGGGTTGATCTCGCCCTGATCCATCTGCGTGAAACAGGCGCCGCGTCCGCGGAAGCACTGCGCGATGATCTGCTCGGAATTGGCGACCTTGCCCACGGTTGCGATCGCATACGGCCCGAGGTGCGAACCGATGATGAGCGGCTGATCGTCGTAGTCGCTGATGACGCCGATGCCCATGTTGCCGCGCATCTTCCCGAGGTCATCCTCGAACTTGGAGCGGAACTGCGCGTTCGTGATGTCGTGGATGAAGCGCGTGAAGCCGTGCTCGTTGCGCACCACCATCCCCCCGCGCACCGTGCCAAGATGCGAGTGGTAGTCGGCGCCGTAGAACAGATCGCGCACGCAATCGCCTTGCGAGGCAATGCCGAAGAAACCGCCCATGGCAACCTCCCGTAGTACCCAAGACTCAATTCGCCAACCCTGAGACGAGTCGTCCCGCGGCGCTCGCCTCAGTCCGGACGCATGCAGGGCAGGAGAAGGGTAGCATCGGCCCCGCCGTCGTGTCCACAGAAAGCCGGGCGCGCCATGCCTGCCGCCCCCAACGCGGGAGCAGCCAGTCACCCGCATGACTTCCTTGATGGCCAAGCCGGAGGACTTCCTTCAGGAAGTCGGCCTTCAGTCCGAGCTGTTCCGGCACAACGCGCTTCACCGGCTCGCACGGATCTGCCGGATCGCCGCAGTCGCGAGCGTCAAGGCCGTGAGCGGCACGACGACAAAGAGCACCGCCGATCCCAAAATCGGCAGCGCGACGCGGTGGCTTGCCGCCAAAAAGACGCAGCCGGCGTAAGCGACATAGCAGCCAAGGAACAGGAATCCCTCCAGGCGCACAATCCGGTAGCCGGTGAAGAAGATGGGCAGGCAAGCGACGGCAACGGCAGTCATCACAGGGATGTCGAAGCTCCGCGCCACGGGGGAGACATCGACGCCGTTCGGCCCCACGGCCGCACTGAGTCCCAGCACCGCAAGGATGTTGAAGATGTTGCTGCCAACGACGTTGCCCACCGCAATGTCGCGCTCGCCCCGGATGCTCGCCACGATCGAGGTGGCCAGCTCCGGCAGAGAGGTTCCCGCCGCCACAATCGTCAGGCCGATCGCGAGTTCGCTCACCCCGAGGCCCTTCGCAATCGCCACTGCGCCGTCTACAATCCACTGCGCGCCGAGCGCCAGCATCCCGAGCCCTGCAACGATGAGCAGGAGGTTCCCGGCGATCTGGCCGGCGCCCGCGGCTGCTTGCCCGAACTCTTCGGCGTACTCCGCTTTCACTTGCTCGCTTTCCTCGCGACCTTTGTAAACCGCAAATGCCGTATACGCAATGATGCCCGCAAACAGGAGCAAACCGTCTCCCCGACTCACATTGCCGTCCCGAGCCAACAGCAGCAGCAGGAAAGAGACGCCGATCATGATCGGCGCCTCAATGCGCACCAGCCGCTGGGAGACGGCGAGGGGCGCAATGGCGCCCGCG
>DATKZW010000720.1:0-3008 GCA_035527775.1 Sumerlaeia bacterium
GATCGCCTCGCTTCGCCGGTCGCCGATGCTTTGCGACAGTCCGAGCGCCTCGGCGTTGCGCTCGACGGCCTCGGGCCAGTTGCGCTCGGCCAAAGCCAGGCTGCCCAGGTTGCTGTGCGTGGCGGCCTGAACTTGGACGAAGCCGACCTCTTCGGCCATTGCGAGCGCCTCCTGGTAGTGGCGCCTGGCGGCCCGGTAGCGTCCCAGGTTTTCCTCCACGACGCCGATATTCATCAGCGTCATGCACCCCGATAAGCGGTCGCGCAGTGTGCTCCACCGCCGAAGGCATACCCGGAAGATTCGCAGCGCCCTCTCCAACTCGCCCCTCTTCCATGCCAGAAGAGCCAGGTTGTGGCGCGCCTCCGCCTCGATTTCTTCGCACCCGACCTTCCGACTTTCCCGCGCGGCGCGCGAGTAGAGATTCTGCGCTTCGGCGAAGTTCCCCTCGCCCCACGCGCACGCGCCCAGGCCGTTCAGGATCGCGCCCAGCAGGGCTGGTGGGGCCGGCAAGGCTAGCGGCGCCCGGAGGGGCGAGTCGTCGCCGGAGGCTGGGCGGGCGGCGGTGGCGGGGCGGGCGGCGGCGGCGCGTTGGACGGCCGCCTTGGCGGCGGCGAGGTCCTTTCGCGCTTTGCGGTAGTCGGCGGTTTGGAGGCGGGTCAGCCCGATTTCGGCCTGGAAACGAGCGAGATGGAGCCGCGGGCCTTTCAGGGCGGGTAGAGCCATGCCTCTCTCGAAAGAAGCGAACGCTTCCTCCATCTGCCCCAGGAAACGATGCATCTTGCCTTTCGCGCAAAGGATCTCGGCGGCTTGTTTCTGGTCTTCTTCGCTCAGGGCGCCGGCCGTGCGCATGAGCGCCTTCAGGAGTTGCTCCTCCAAGTGCGATACGGCCTCCGCGCAAGCCGACCGGCCAATGCGCGAGTCGCCCGAGAGGTGTTGTCTCCAAACGGCGCTCTTCGCCATCGCCATCACCCTCTGCTGCAGCTGGGCGCGAGCTGCGTGCAGCCTTCCTTCCACCGTTGCAGGGGAAACCCCGAGAAGCCTGGCGATCTCCTCGACCGAATGCTCCTCCAGGTAGTATAGCCGCGTGACCTCGCGACTCTTGCCGGGCAGATCCCGGATCGCCCGGCCGATCCTGTTCTGCGTTTCCTTCGCCTCGGCGGCCTGCCTGGGGCTCTGGCCGGGCCAGGCGGCCTGGAGCGCCTCACTCGCCCCGCGCGCCTCACGCGCCTCTTCGAGGGGCACGGTCAGGATTCGTCGCCCCCGTCCGATGCGGGCCGAATTCCTTCGGAGAATCTGGCGAAACCATGCGGGGAAAGCCGCCGGCTTTCGGAGCGCCAGGAGATCGCAATAGGCCTCGATGAAAGCCTCCTGCCGCGCGTCTTCGGCCAACTCGAAGTCGCCGAGGACCGAGTAGGCGTAGGAGAGCGCCGCGTCCTGGAACCTGCGTACAATGGCGTCGTAGGCCGCTGCGTCCCCGGTCTGGGCCCGAACGACGAGGTCTTCCACTGTTTCCATGGCTGTGTCCGACCCGCGTCTGGTCTGGACATCCTACAATAAAAGGGGCGTGGAGGGGCGAAAAGGTTAAGAAAAAAGTCAAAAAAAGTGGAAAGGGCTTTCGCATTGTCCCGATCGCGAGAAGCGTATTGCCGGTTTCACTAGGCAATGCCGGGCGACGGGACTCCGGGCCGTCGCCCCGGCGCGCAACGCCTGGCTTGAGGACGGATCGTGATCCCTCCTTTCGCGGCTGGCAGAACCCTATTGACTGCCGGGGAGAATGGTACGATCATGCCGAGCCGGCGTCGGTTGGAGAGCGAGCAAAGCCTCTATGAGCAATGGGATCAGATACGCTGTTTTGGCATTGGTCGCCGCGGTCCTGGGGATCTCGGGGCTCCTGACCCAGTGCAGCAACAACCCCTACCGGGCCGGCGAGACCGGGCAGAGCGCCCTCTACTCGTACTACACCACGCCCCCGACGAAACTCGACCCCGCCCGGGCCTACTACTCTCACGAAGGCGACATTATCGACAAGATCTACGAGCCGCCCTTCGCCTACCACTTTCTGAAGCGCCCCTACGAGTTGATCCCCCTCACCGCCGAGGAGATCCCCAAGCCCGCCTACTTCGACAAAGACGGCCGCCGCCTGGGGCGGGACGCCCCAAGCGACCAGGTGGCGCGCGCCGAGTACACCATTCGCATCAAACCAGGCATCCTCTACCAAGACCACCCCTGCTTCGCCAAGGACGATCGGGGACAACCCCTCTACCGCAACGTGACGGAGAAGGACCTGAAAGGGATCGAGAGCCCCAACGATTTTCCCGTGAAAGGCACGCGGGAGCTGGTGGCAGAGGATTATGCTCTGCAGATCCGACGCCTGGCGGACTCGCGTCTGGGCTGCCCCGTTTACCAGCCGTTCGAGAACCTGATCGTGGGTTACGGCGAGCTCCGCGAGACCTACAGCCGAATGCTCGAAGAGGAGCGCGAGCGCCGCAAGGGCGCCTCGGGGGCCGGTTACAACCAGGAGCAGGATGAAAAGTCCCAGCCCATCTGGATCGACTATATGGCGCCCGATCTCCCGGGCGTGAAGGTCGTTGACCGCTACACGTACAAGGTGACCCTCACCCGCAAGTACCCGCAGATTCTCTACTGGATGGCGATGCACTTCTTCGGCCCCATGCCGCGCGAGGCGCTCCAGTTCTATTCCCAGCCCGCTCTGGCGCAGCGCCAGATGGTTATCGATCGCTGGCCCGTGGGGACGGGGGCCTACTATCTCCACACGTTGCGTCCCAACGAGATCGTCATTCTGCAACGCAACCCCCACTACCGGGAAGCGTTCTATCCTTCCGAAGGAGAAGACTCGGATCGCGAGCAGGGCTTTCTCGACGACGCCGGCAAGCGCATACCCTTCATCGACCGGCTCGAGATGCGCCTCGACAAGGAAGCCATCCCCCGCTGGAACAAGTTCCTGCAAGGCTACTACGACGGATCGGGAATCGCCGAGGACGTTTTCG
>DATKZW010000721.1:0-6832 GCA_035527775.1 Sumerlaeia bacterium
TTTTATGGGAGTGAAGCCGAAACCGTTCGAGAATGTCCGCTATCTGCTTCCCTGGGGCAAAGAAACGCATACAACCGGCTTACCGAACTGCTTCGGGGAACCTCCGGACCAGTTTCAGACATACGCCTATTCTCTGGAGGACGTGATTGGAAACCGCGCTAATCCCGGTCCTGGGCTTGGGCTTCTGATTCGTGTGCCTGATCCTTGGGATACACTCGGGGCACTAATGGGTGAGATTCAGCAGGGGATTTTGAACAACGAGCCGAACTGGCGGAATGTTCACACATGGGACAATCTTCTCAATGGGAAACCCCTGATGGACGCTGGAATTCCACAGAAATATGGCCAGGTTGCGGCGTCGTCTGTCGGGCGTTTCATCCGTATCATGCGGCGAGTCGTGAAGAACCGGCAATCCGGTCTCTTCGTGGAGCAACGGGCCACCCGCCGTGCGGCGAATTTGGGTGACGAGATTCGAAACATTAAGGGTGGCCAGACCACGGTTGTGGACATTGCGAAGTTGACTGACGAGGAGCGTGCCCTTGTTTTCGGACACATCATCCAGGAAGTGTACGGAATGTATGCCGAAGCGAATGTGGATGCCCTCGCCGACTTGCCGAAAAAGGTCATCATTTTCGTGGATGAGTTAAACAAATATGCACCCGCTCGGCGTGGCGAAGGGGAGTCCTCGATTCTAGAATATGTTCTGGACATTGCAGCGCGCGGTCGTTCGTTGGGCGTCGTCTTGATTTCGGCGGAGCAGTTTATGAGCGAAGTACACGGACAGGTAGTCGGAAATTGTGCGACGAAGGTGATCGGGCGGAGCGACTCTTCCGAACTTTCGGATGCTTCTTACAGGTTCATTTCGCAAGACGTGAAAGGACATTTGACCCGTCTGGACAAAGGGGAACTCCTTCTGTCACATCCAATCTACCGGCAACCTGTCCGTATCGAATTCCCGTTACCGGCATACCAGGCGATTGGGCATGAGGTGAGGGGATAGACTTTTATGGGGTCGTGGAAAAGAACAGAACGCTTGGCGTGGGCAAAGTGGGCAACGCCGAAGCAGCTGCGTGAAGAGCCCATTCACAGGTGGTTTGTTTTTCCACACAGTTACTCAGGGGAACTGGTCAAAGCCTTGATTGACGAATGGGGGCTTGGGCCGAAGGACTGCATTCTGGACCCATTTGTGGGCGCGGGAACAACGCTTGTGGCCGCGAAGGAGAAAGGGGTTCCCGCGAACGGGTATGATCTCTCGCCGCTGGCAGTTCTCGTGTCGCGTGTCAAGAGCGCACGGTATAGTCCGGCTGATCTAAGAAAAACATGGACGCAACTGAAGCGCAGAATAGACCCAAATAAGTGGAACAGAAGCACAAAGCACGCTTACCCCGAGCTGGTAGTCAAGGCGTTACCTGGGCGAATTCTCGTCGGCTTCGACAATTGCTGCTCCGAGATAAGAAAACTGGAGAAGTCCGCGGTTACTAGGGATTTTTTCTTCGCTGGTTTGTTGGCTTGCATACATAGGTTCAGCCGTGCGGTTCCGACTGGAGGCTGGTTGAAGTGGGTTGCAAAGGAGATTGACGACACTGCGCTGCCTGATGCACTTGGGGAGCAAGTGGCTTTGATGCTTGATGATGTTGAGAGCCGACAAAGACCACATTCGGGCCGTTGGTCGGCAGCTCAATCTGATGCCCGGCACCTTCCGAAAACCAACAGGATCTTCTCAGCGGCGATCACATCACCGCCTTATCCGAACAGACATGACTACACACGGATTTTTGGGGTTGAGCTAATGTTTGGCTTCTTGAACTGGGAGGAGATTCGGAGTCTGCGGCACCGAAGCGTCTGCTCACATCCAGAATCGCATCCGATAGGTTTCAGAGTAAGGGAATACGAGACCCCCAGGAGACTGGATCAAGTGCTGAAAGCACTGAGGTGTTGTGAAGTAGATCCTCGCGTAACGCGCATGTTGTTTGGGTATTTTTCTGACATGTTTTCGTGTTTGCAGGAGATTGCGGGTAAAACGGGGACGGGAGCGCACATCGCGGCTGTTGTTGGGAACGTGCAGTACGCGGGTGTGCCGGTAATGGTCGATGAATTGATAGCTGAGATCGGGGAGCAGGTCGGTCTTCTTTGCGAAGAAGTCAGGATTATCCGTTATCGAGGCAATAGCGCGCAGCAAATGGGGCGATATGGCCGGCGGCCGTCGCGTGAAAGCGTTGTGATATTCCGAAAGATTCATGGGGCATAGGAGTGTCAGAGGGAAAGTGGGCATTTCTGGGCCTTTCCCCCGACGACAGAGGAGCACCAGGAGCCGCGGGTTTACGGGTTGCGGCTTGAGGGTTTGATTATCCTGGTTCGATTGCCTTTGCGCCGGCGTGGTTCTTGGGGGGCGAGAGCCGCGGCGGCGCGTTTTTTCTGATGGGGTGCGGGGATTGGGGATTGCGGTCTGGGGCCAGGGGTCAGGGATTGGGGGTTGGGGGTTAGGGTTTTTTCTTTGACAGGATCCACAGGACGAACGGGATGAAAAGAGGGGGCGGAACTCGGGGGAGTTCCGCCCCCTTTGGCGTTGACGCCGTGAGGCGATGCGGCGCGGTGCGGCGGGGCTAGGCGACGGCGGCTTTCCAGACGTAGATGGCGCCGGGGGCGATGACCTTCTGGTCGTAGTAGCGCTGGACGCGGACGACGTCGCTCTTGCGGGGGTGCTCGCGCCAGGTTTCGACGACGCGTCCGGAGACGGAGCCGGGGGCGGAGGTCCAGGTGAAGGAGTAGGCGAAGGTCACGGTTTTGAGGGCGGCGCGTGGGGGCACGTAGCAGAGGAAGGCGTTCTTGCCCCAGACGTAGGTCATGGAGGCGGCGGCGCCGGGCGCGGCGGCGTTCTTCACCGCGCGCGGCACGAGGACGCGCTGGACGTCGAAGAGCTCGGCCAGAATGTCGGCCGTCGGAATCCCGCCCACCGAGTACTTCACGCCTTCCATCACGTCGGGGTGGACGCGAACCTTGGCGTAGACTTCGTAGGGGAGGACGAGGGTGTTGGGCATGACCTGCGCGGCCTCGATGACGGCGGCCTTTCCGGTCTCGACGTCGCCGATGGGGTCGCTGTTGGCGCCGTCGCTCCACTGATCGGTCCCTGAGAGCGTTTCGCCGGGGAGGGAGGCGTCGGTGGCCACGACGTCGGCGAGTTCGATTTCCTTGTTGAGTTCGATTTTGTCGGTGAGGAACTCGGTGCGGTCGATGTCGGGCTGGATGGCGGGATCGGCGTTTTCGCGCTCTTCGTCGGGGATGACGGAGACGAGGGCGTGGTCCTCGCAGTAGTAGGTCTCGTTGGAGAGGGCGAAGTCGACTTCGTTGGCCTCGGCGCCGGGGGCGCGCTTGTCGTCGGTCGAGCGAAAGGCCTCGCGCGCGGAGTCGTAGATGAAGTAGCGGTCCTGCTGCTTGCGGACGCCGGCGGGCGGCGCCACGACGTCGGAAATGAAGGCGGGGTTGCGGTAAGCGAGGCTGACGTTGGTTAAGGCCACGTTGACGTGGACTTGGGACACTTCAGGCATGGTCGTTCTCCTTTCGGTTTGGAGCTCAAGGCTCAGGGTTGCGGTGTCGCAGTTTGGGGCCAGGGGTCGTGGTTAGGGCGCGGAGCGCTCGTGGAGGCTGATGAAGACCTCGATGATGTCGCCGTCGGCGGAGGCGGCGGTTTCGGCGAAGCCGAGGCAGTTGATTTTCGTGCCGGTGGTCTCGTCGATGGCTTTCACCTTGCCGCTGGTTCCGGCGACGTTGACGGGATCGCCGAGGCTGACGGCGCCGGCCGCGACGACGCGGGCGATGCCGGCCTTGCGGACGGTGACGTTCTGGTTCTGCAGCGACTGGCTGTGGACGGTGACGCCGAGGACGGCGCCGGCGTTGGCCGCTCCGGGGGCGGCGCATTCGCCGGCGTTGGCGCCCTGGACCACCACGAGGTTGGCGCCGACGCCGCCCGAGTCGGTGATCTTGTAGGCTTTGTCCAGGATGTAGTGAGACATGTTGGATTCCTCCTTTTCCTTGTCGTTGGTTTCGGACCCCGCGGCGTTCCTGGAAGACGCGGGATCAGATTGTTTAGGGCGCTCGAGAGCGCGTAGCGCGGGGAGACGGGAGGCGAACTGAAGTTTGAACTCGGAACGAGCAAACGGGAGTCCCGCCCCCAAACGTTCGCCGCTGTTACGCGCCTCGCACGACGGCGCCGAGGGCTTCGGAGTAACAGACGCCGGGATGAACTTGACGAAAGCGGCACACCTCGCGGTGGAGCGCGAGCGAGTCGTCGTCCACGTGCACGGCGCGCCCTTTCTGCGGAAGAGGACCAAGATCGCAAGATTCGCCGCAGCCGGTCGCCGGCGCTGCTTCGCCCATGGGGACAATGGGAGCGAGGGACTCGATGAACTCGCGGAACCAGGCGCGAGCGGTCCGCGGCGGCGCGCCGGGCGATGGGTTGAAACGAACCGGGGCGCGATCGTCGAGCGCGCTCATGAAGGCCGCGACGCCCTTCTCTTCCCAGGTCGGGAGAAGACGCCCGGCCTGGCGCATCTCCTCGCAGAACCGCGCCGTCTCGGGATCGATCTCGGCGAAGGTCCGCGGAGGCTCGGGGGCTTGGCTCGGTTCAGAATGCCAATCCTCGCGGGGCTCGCCCATTTGGGCCGTCGACTCCGCGTTGGCTTCCGCCTCGATTTCGTCGGCCGGAGTCCCTTCGGCGCTCTCCTCGCGCGGCGCGGCGGCCTCCTCGAAAGCGATGTGCACGGTTCCGTCCTCCTCGCCGAAGACGGGATCGCCCAAGCCCTTGACGACGGGCGCGCCGGCGCCGAGGAACGTCAGGGCGCGCAGGTAAGGCCGGCCCGTCGCTTGGAGCGCGCGGTAGAGTTCGATGCTGCGTTTCTTGAAGGCGCCGGACTTGATCTTCTCGAGGAACTCCGGCGCGAGGCCCCCGAGGCGCGCAATCAATAGAGTCCCGACGCGTCGCAAGCCGCGCACCCACCCGAGGGCGGGCCCGTCCTGCTTGTGGTCAACCGTCACGGGCGCCTCGTGAATCTCGGGCTTGTAGTCGGCCGCCAGGTTCTCGACGTCCTCTTCGGAATACGCTCCGCGGGGCCCGTAGTCTCCCGCGCGGAACACTTCGACTTCGATTTCGCGATCCATGAACGTTTTCTCCTTTCTGGTGGAACGTGTTGGCGCCAAACCGCGCCATGTTACGCCGCGAGCGCAATAGGTCCATTCCCGCAGGGGGCCGTAACGGCATTGGTTGTGACACAACGAGTTTGCAGGGCACGACACGAAAAGCAAGCGGCAGGGCAGCGCTAGGATTCGCGCGGCTCGCGCTCCGGGACCCGCTCTTCTATCTCGGCGGCGCCGGGGACTTTGGAGGCCGGTCTGGCCGCCACGGGCAGAGACTCGGGCTTCGCGAGCGATGTGGGCGCGACGGGACGGTCGCCCCATTCGACCGGCGGAAGCCCGAGCCGCTCGCGCGCCTCGTTGATCGTGAGCACGCCGTAGTGCAGGTGATACTGGAAGAGGTTCTGGTCGTCGAAGCGCAAGGCGCGTTCCCCTGCGATGGGGGCGGGGCGCTGGTACTTCTCGTAGAAGTAGTTCTGCGGGAGCGCGACGCCCGCGGCGATCAGCTCGCGGTCGATGGCGATCTCGCGCTCGAGCGCGTCGTCGCGCGTCGTGTCGATTCGCCACTGGGGGGCGTCGACGTCGCCGCCGAAGTTGAAGTCGACGATCCATCGCACGAGCTGCCCGTTGAGGATGTTCTCGAGCGCGCGGGCGTCGGCCTCGATGTATTCGCTTCGCACGCGCTCGTGCACTTCGCCCAAGGCGCGGCTCCCCGTGCGGCGCCCTTCGCTCGCCGTGAGCGTTGCGCCGAGCACGATCTTCGAAATCTCGTCGTTGCACCATTCGGCCAGCTCGCGGTAGGTCGTCGCGTTGCCCGAGCGCCGCGCTTCGAGCAACTCGAGCGTGATCGACTCGGGCACGGTCACGCCGGTGTCGTTCTGGAGGCTGTCGATCACGTCGAAGAGGTTTCGGCGCTCCTCTTCGGACGCCCCAGGGCGGTACTTGCCGACGATGGTGGGCGAGCCGAACTTCTCGTTGAAGATGGCCCAGAACTTGAGGTTGTTCTTCCATAAGGCTACGGGCGGTTACGTTCGTTGTTAACCTCGCCAATGGGCACGTATATCACTGAAAATACATGTGTTACCACGTTTCAGAGGGACTATCTGAATGCCCCTTCTGGAAGCCAGTCCGAAGCCCTGAGAACCAAGTGGGTTCTATTCTCTACATTCCCAGGTTCTCCCCTTCTCCATCCCCTCCAACGCCATCCCCATCATCGGCCCCGCCGCCGTTCCTGCCCCTTTCCGGCCGTTGATCCCGCATCAGGATCCCTCTGGCATCGGTCTAGCTGCCACGCTCGGGTCGAGACGACTCGCTCCTCTTGCCCAAGAGACATTCCCCCTCCCCGCCACTTGCGGCGCCGCCAGTTCATCTCGGGAAACCGCAGCCGCCCCCATCGAGGCGGTTGCTTTATCCAATCGAATTAAGATCGCAATAAGAATCTTCAAATCCGAGGGGTTTTGGTCGGCCTGCCTCAAAAAAATGTCTCAGAAAGGCTACGTTTAATTATTCGGCTCCCCGCACTACCTGGAATCCCCAATTCGGCGCCGAAAACCAGTCCACATTGGCGTGAAGACACTCTCCAGCAACCGCATTCCAGGAGCCAATCTCCCCCAGGAAGCGTGAGGAAAGGCGCCCGGCTTTGCCCCCGAGAAGCGATAATGTCTAACTTAATGTTTGTTTGAAAAGCTGACCTTTTTAGGTTGAC
>DATKZW010000722.1:0-4975 GCA_035527775.1 Sumerlaeia bacterium
GCGCGGGGCCGGTCGGCTTTGTCAAGCAAGTGCAACCGGTCCTGGACCGTTACTGCGTACGCTGCCACAGTGGCCGCGCGCCCAAGGCTCGCGTCGATCTCTCCGGCGATAAAACGCGCTTCTACAACATGGCCTACCAGACGCTCCTCGATGGGAACTATGTCGAGTACTACTACATCAATGACGGGCCGACGGGGAACTTTCAGCCGCTCGAGAGCGGATCGTGGGTGAGCAAACTCACCCGGATGATCGAGTCCAAGCATTCCGGCGTGGACATGGACGACGAGGGCCGCCGCCGCATATACGCCTGGATCGACGCGAACGCCCCCTACTACGACACGTGGGATATGTCGCGTCCCCACACGATGGGGGGACGCGACACGTGGCATCGGCTGAAAACGGGTGAAGGGGGGCCGATCGAGCCCGAGCCGTGGTTCGCGGGTTTTCAAGAGACCTTCCAGAAGAACTGCGCCTCCTGTCACGGAGGCGTGGGAGAGGCGTGGATCAACCTGACCCGCCCCGAATTCAGCCGGGCGCTCAACGCCCACCTGAGCAAGAACGCGGGAGGAATCGGCCTCCGGGGAGAAAAAGACGGAAAGAAGAGCCCTGTCTTCGAGGACATGAACGACGCGATCTACAAAACTCTGTTGCGGGCGGCTCGCGCGGGAAAGCAGGCTTTGGACGCAAAGCCCCGCATGGACATGCCGGGGGGCGTCGCCGTCGCGCAACAGCGCAATTTCGGGAAACTCTATTGACCGGGAAAGCCTTCGCGATCCTTCTGGTCAGCTGGTTTCCCCGCCCCAGACGCTGACGGCTAAGAAAGGGGATGGGCAAGGTTGGGGAGTGTGGTACAATAGGCAAGAAGAGAGGAGCGGAGAGCACGTCGGTCTCAGGGAATGAAGCGGTGGAACTCCGGCAGTTCGACAACGTGGAGAATATGACTCGGGCGACGGTCGGCCTTCTCGCGGAGGCCTTCCGGCGGGAGGGACACGCTCCCTACGGCGTAATGCTTTCAGGTGGAAGGACCCCGCTGAACGCCTACGGTACGCTGACCCGGAATCCCGTGGTTCCATCCACCTCGCTGCACATTCTGTTCTCCGACGAGCGCGTCGCGCCGCCGGATTCTCCGCAGAGCAACTACGGCAACGCCCGGGCGATGATCCGCGCGCTCGGCGTTCCGGAGGACAGAGTCCTGCGCGTTAGGGGCGAAATCCCGGTCGACGAGGCCGCCGAACGCTACGACCGAGACCTGGCGGGTTTTATCGACAAAGGCGGGAGTCTTCCGCTGGGGCTGCTCGGATTGGGAGCGGACGGTCACACGGCCTCGCTTTTCTCGCTCGACGACGTCGAGCGCGCCAGGCGCCGCTTTGCCGTCCCCGTCTCGCGCGAGCCCAAGCCGGACCGCGTGTCCGTGACGCCCGATCTCCTGGCGCGCTTCGAGCGGATCGTGTTCCTCGTTTCAGGCCCCGAGAAGGCCGGCGTTATCGAGACCCTCTTGCGCGAGCCTGCGGCGTTGCCCGCCGGTCGCGCGGTGGCACGAGCGTCTCGAGTGGAAATCTGGGCGAGTTGAGGACCTCCCCGCGAGCGGGGGAGAGGGATCAAGGGCCAAAGCAGATCCGAGAACCGAGCAAACACAGGTTCCCAAGGAAGACGTGGGAACCGGAAAGGAGCGACCACAGCAATGGCTATTCTCAAGTACGCGCTTGCCGTTGTGCTTGGCGCCTTGATCGGCGGGCTGGCCGGATACTACGGCTCTTGCACGGGCAGCGCTTGAGGCTTCACCTCCACCCCCGTGAGGGGAGCCATTTTCGGGGCGCTTCTTGCCGTCGCGATGGTTCGCATGTTCCAGGCGCACTGATGCGCGGGAGCGCGACGAACGGCGACGAGGCCGAGCGGCAGTGTGGGAGGCCGTCTCCGACGGGCGACTCAGTTCTTGAGGACGGCGCCCCCCACTGGAAATCGCCGGCCGGAGGCCGCCTCCCACACTGGGCTCTCCCCCCCTCGCCGCTGGCCGGAGGCCGCCTCCCACATGAGTTGCTCCGGCGCTTCTCCGCCTGCGGATAGATCCCGATGCGAACATCCGCCATAAGCGGCGGGGGCCGTCAGCTTGACCGACTCGATCCAAGAGGAGCCGCGTCGCCGCTGCGGAGGTCAGGGCTCCCGGCCCGAAACGCCTTCCTCTTGCGAGGCCCGCATCATCACGAAGCGATTCACGGCGTTCAGGAAGGCCTTGGCGCTCGCCAGGACGACATCGGTGCTGGTGCCGCTTCCTTTGATGGCCTTGCCTTCGATCGTCATGCGGACGTTGACGCGTCCCAAGGCGTCGCCGCCGCCCGTCACGGCCTCGATCTGGTACTCGTCGAGCGTGGGCTTGATGCCGAGGGCCTCGCCGAGGGCGTTGTAGACGGCGTCGATGGGGCCGTCGCCGTGGGACGCCTTGCGCACCACGTCCTTGCCATCTCCCCGGCTCACCTCGACGGTGGCGACGGGGATCGTGGACGTGCCGCTGCAGATGTGGCAGTACTCGAGGCGGTAAGCCTCGGGGACTCGCGAGAGCTCCTCCTGGGCGATGGCGACGAGGTCGTCGTCGTAAATCTCTTTCTTCTTGTCCGAGACCCGCTTGAACCGGTCGAAGGCCCTGTTGAGTTCCTCATCGGTCAGGTCGGTGAACCCCAGTTCGACGAGCTTCGAGCGGAAGGCGTTTCGGCCGCTGTGCTTGCCCATGACGAGGTTCTCGCCCTGCCAGCCGACGGTCTCGGCGGTCATGATCTCGTAGGTCGCGCGTTCCTTCAGCACGCCGTCCTGATGGATGCCGGCTTCGTGGGCGAAGGCGTTGCCGCCGACGATGGCCTTGTTGCGCTGGACGCGCATCCCCGTGATCTGGCTCACCAGGCGCGATGTGCGATAGATTTCGCCCGTGTTGATGCCGGTTTCGACGCCGTAGTAATCCTTGCGGACAACCAGGTTCATCACGATTTCCTCCAGCGACGCGTTCCCGGCGCGTTCCCCAAGGCCGTTCACGGTGCACTCAACCTGGCGGGCGCCGTTGCGGACGGCCGCGAGCGAGTTGGCCACCGACATGCCGAGATCGTTGTGGCAGTGAACGGAGATGACGCAGTCGTCGATTCCCTTGACGCGCTGTTTCAGATAGGCGATGCAGCCGCCGAACTGCTCGGGCGTGCAATAACCCACGGTGTCGGGGATGTTGAGCGTCGTGGCCCCGGCTTCGATCACGGCGCTCAGGATCTCGCACATGTAGTCCCAGTTGGTGCGGCCGGCGTCCTCGGGCGAAAACTCGACGTCGTCGGTGAAGGTGCGCGCGAGTTTCACGGCGTCAACCGCCACCTGGATCACGCGCTCCTTCGACATGTGGAGCTTTTTCTCCACGTGCACGTCGCTCGTGGCGATGAAGGTGTGGATGCGGCCCCGCTTCGCCGGCTGGATCGCTTCGCCGCAGCGGACGACGTCTTTCTCCAAGGCGCGGGCCAGGCCGCAAATCACGGGTCCCTCCACCTCGGCGGCGATGGCACGGACCGATTCGAAATCCTCGGGCGAAGAGATCGGGAAGCCCGCCTCGATCACGTCCGCGCCGAGCCGCACGAGCTGCTTGGCGACCTCCATCTTCTCGTGGCGGTTCATGCTGCATCCGGGCGATTGCTCGCCGTCGCGCAGCGTCGTGTCGAATATGATGATTCGTTCGCTCATGATGCTCACCTGCTCTTCCTGTTTGCTGTGTCTCTTTACGTTCTATCGCGCTCTTGCGCTCTTTTCCTCGGGTTCCCTCTGAGGAGCCCTCGAAACGCCGCCTTCGCGTTGTCACTTGCCGAAGGTTCGGATCGGGAGAGGCCCGCGCCATCCGCTAGAAGGGTTCCAACAATGCTTCGAGGTGAGGATCGGAACGGGTGCAACCTCGGCGGTGGCGGGGCTTCACAATCGCGGCGGAAGGGAGCGGCCGTAGCGGAACGCTACGGCAGCAGGCGCCTCCTGAGACACGAAGGACGCCGCGGGGGCGCCGGCTCCGTGGCCGCAAAGGAAAGGGTGTTGGGGGTGCATTTCTTGCATTATGCGTAGATCAGCCGCTCCAGAGAAACGTCAGAGGAAACGACGTCCGGGGGGATATGGTGCCGAAAAGAGGACTCGAACCTCCACGGGGTTGCCCCCACATGGCCCTGAACCATGCGCGTCTACCAGTTCCGCCATTTCGGCGCCCATTCGCGCGCCGCAACGATGACCAGGCGCTCCGCCCCCGCCTTAGCCGGCGGTTCCAAATCATCGTGCACCAGACCGCCTCCAAGGGTCAAGGGTTTATTGCGCCCCGTTATTGCGCCCCGGCGAGACATCCTCCGAGCCTTGTCGCCAGTTCGCCAAACGGGTCGCCGCGCCGTTCTCATTCGGGGTACGCGCGCACGTTGGTGCGAGCGATGTCGCCGTTGGACTTTGTGCCGTTTGTGGGATCGTAGCTGTAGATGGCGAACATGTCGAGGTCCGCTCCCGAGGTCTGGTCCCAGTCCTGGTCGGGGCCATAGCCGATCAGCAGCCACAGGGTGCCCGTGGCCGTCCACGTCGGGGTTTGGCGGTCGCCCGGTGTGCCCCAGTACTCGTAGAGTGCGCCCGCCTTGGCCCACGTGTGTGGGGGCGACTGGAGCTGGAAAATGTCCTTCGGCACGGAGGTCAGATAGGCGATGGGCGTCGTGACGGCGCGGAAGGTGTCCCATTCCGACTGGCCGAACCCCTGGATGGCCGGCGTGTTCCAGTCGGCCGGGTAGTCGTTGTGGTCCAGGCGATAGGCTTCCCAGGCCACGGCGCACTGGCGCAGGTCGCTCTTGCTTCGCGACAGCTTGGAGCGCACCTGGGCCTCGAGGAAATTGGGGACGGCGATCGCGGCCAGAATCGCGATAAGGGCCACCACGATAAGCAACTCAATCAACGTGAAACCGTGTTTTGTCCTTTCCATCTGTTTTCCCTCCGAGAGAGG
>DATKZW010000723.1:0-6620 GCA_035527775.1 Sumerlaeia bacterium
GATGCGCGCCGCGCCGCGCCCACGCGCGCCGAAGCCGCTTGCCTGACCGCGAATAATGTGGTTTAGTCGAGAAGGCGCGGTCTGAGGCCGGCGGGCGGTTGTCTAGGACGCCCGTCGCGTGGACCGTCCGGTTCCTTTACGAGCAAACGCTCCAGCTGCATTTGTCTTTCCGGGCGCCGCGGCGGCTCCTCATGGGAGCGGACAATCCAGGACCGAGCGAGGGGAAAGACGCCCCAAGAGAGGCCATCGGCCCGACCGTCTTCGGAACACTGGACATGGAAAACCCACCGGTGACCCGCCCCGATGAGTTTACACCCCACCAGCGCGAGCTTTACAACCGCTTGGGATGGTTCATCCAATTTCGGTGGATCGGTTTGGGAGGTTTCTGCATCGGGCTCCTGTACACGCTTTGCGTGCTTGGTTCGTCAAGGATGCTGGGCGTGCTTTTCCTTCTGGTTGCCGTCGCTTGTGGCTACAATCTTCTCTTCGTTTTCATCAACCATCGTCTGCGCCGCGACGCCCGACCTTCGCGCGGGAAGATCATCGCGTTCGCTCTGCTTCAGATCTTTGTCGATCTGATCGCCTTGAGCGGAATCGTGCATTACACGGGCGGGATCGACAGTGTCTTCGTGGTGTGCTACGTCTTTCACATGGTGGTGGCCGGGGTGTTGTTGCGGCCCTGGCTTGCCTTCCTCGTTGCCGCCCTGGCCTCGGCGATGCTCGACGGGATGACGCTGCTCGAGGCGACGGGCCGGATCGCCCATCACTCCATCGAAGGTTTCTCGTTAGGGCACGTCGCGGCGGCCCCGGACTCCCTCGACCGAGGCAGCCTGCCCTGCGTCTTCATGAACGCGGCCTTTTTCCTCATGGTCTACGTCGTCTCCTCGATCTCTCAGCGCCTGCGACGCCGCGAGCGGCAGATTCGCGTGATGAACGCTCAACTGGAAGAGGCCAATCGGGCCAAGGCTTACCTGATGCGCGTGGCGAGTCATGAGATGCAATCTCCTCTGTTCGCCTTGCAGGGGCTCTTCTCGATTCTGCGCCAGCGGCTCGCCAAACAGATCACTGATTCTGAAACCACCCAGCTCCTCCAACGTTGCACTGCGCGCCTGGAGTCCCTTCAGGAGTTGGTCGTCGACTTGCTTCATTACTCGCGTCTCCAGGCGATGGAAGCGGTCGAACACACGGAGTGTTTCAACCTGGGCGCCACGGTGGCTCGGGCCGTTGATGAGCTGGGGCCCGCGGCGCAGGCCAGGCAGATCGATCTGAACCTGGATATGGAGACGTGTCGGATCCAGGGAGATCAGGAGGAAATCCTCTGCCTGGCGAAAAACCTGGTCGCCAACGCCTTGCGCTACACCCTGAATTCGGGTTTTGTCCGGGTCTGTCTGAAACAATCCGGAAACGAAGGAGTGCTGGAGGTGGAAGACAACGGGATCGGCATCGACGCCGGGTCGCTGGGCCGGGTTTTCGAGGAGTTCTTCCGCGCGCCGAACGCCAAGGCGCACGAACCCGGCGGCACGGGGCTCGGGTTAACTCTATGCAAGCGCATTGCGGAGAATCACGGAGGGGTCATCCATGTGGCAAGCAGCTTGAACGAGGGCACGACTTTCACGGTCCGACTTCCGCTGGCCGACGCCTGAAGGCCGCGGACTCCGCGAGGACTCGACGCCAGGGGCAGTGCGCGGCAAAGGGCCTCACGGGGTGACCGAGCTCCCGCGGGTTGGGATGACTGTCCGGGGGGCTTGCCCCCGATCTCCCGCCCCGCGTCTCGGCGCCCCGTCGCCGGCTCACGCTTGCCCCCGAAGGGTCCGCCTCCTCAAATCCCTCCCAATGGAGCGGCAGAAGATGGGACAACCGCTGGGCGCGCCGAGCGCCAAGGTCGCCTCCCCCTCGGACGTGACGGAACCCCGGTCCATCCTGATAGGCGGTCGGATCGGCGGCGTCGGCGCCGCCGTTTCTGAGATCCTGGCGCGCCCGGGGGCGCGCATCGCCATCGCCTATGAGCCGCGTGAGGAGGGTGCCGTACTGGAAACGGCGATTCGCACGATCAGACGCGGCGCGATTGTTCTCCCGATCTCGACCGACGTTGTGGACGGAGAGGCGCCTGCCCGGAGCGCGGTCGAACGGGTCGTTGACGCCTTCGGTCGGCTCGACGCCGTCGTCCTGATCGGCGAAGAAGGGGGCGAATTCTTCGACTCCGCGGCGCCAGAGACTCCGCAATCCAAACCGGATTCGGAAAAGGAATCGGACTGGACAACACTGCGTTCCTGGGTCGAGGCCGCCGTCCCTCATCTACGACGCTCGCGCCCGAAGGGACACTTGGCAATCGTGATCGCGGCATTCGAAGGCAATGCACCGCTGTCTCAAGCGTCTGTCCCGGAGCAAGAGACGAATCTCGGTCGCGGAATTCGCGAGTTGCTGTCAGCGTGCCATGCGGAACGTGGACGGATCTGCGCGAACATCGTCCTTGGGCCGGCGGCGCGAAGCGAATCCGGGGCGCTCAACGCGCCTGTTCCGTCCGGAGACAATCGGCGGGCTTTTCCCGGGGCGGACGAGATCGCGCGCACCGTCCGCGATCTTTTCAGCCGCTACGACGCGCGCGCCAAAGTCCTTCGGGTTGACGCCCCGCAGGAAAAAGAGCGCTGAAGAGAAGCGACCGTGAAGCCGAAGAATATGTAGGAGATTGGCGGGCCGCCGAGCCGTGGCTCACGATGGCCCGACAGGGGATGCGCGGGGCATGACCGACCGCTGAAGAGAGGATCTGGGCGAATGGCGAGTGACACGGGAGGGCTTCTCGCCCTCGTCAGATCGAGGTTCGCGGGCGCACGGGCCCCCTGGGTCCGCCCGCGCCGTCTGGGCGAGAGTCTGCTGCGAGCCGGGCTCATCGACCGCGAGCAACTCGACACGGCCCTCGACCACCAGCTGCGCAAGGGCCAGCGCATCGGCTATCACCTCGTCAAACTTGGCTACGTTGAGGAGAGCGCGCTCGGCGCCTTCCTCGCTGAGGGGTTCCGCGTTCCCGCCATTGATGAAGCGTCGATTCACCTGCGTCCCGAGCTCTTCGAGGGGATCCCGGCGGAAGTCCTTTCGGAGGGCGACGTCTTCCCATTGGCCCGCGCCGGGCGAACCCTCACGCTGGTGATGGCCGACCCCACGGACCGGGAGTTGATCGACGATCTTTCGCGACGTCTCGACGTGGCGATCAACCCGGTCGTGGCGCCTCAGTCGGTCATCAAGAAGTATGTGGCTCGTCACCTCGCGCTGGAGAAGATCCGACAGAATCTGGGCCGCGGAGATGAGGCCCAGGAGGTCACCTACTTCCTCACCCACCTCAAGGACTACCGCTTTCAGAAAGTCCTCGGCGTCGGGGGCTTCGGCATGGTCTCGAAGTGCTGGCAGATCTCCTTGGACCGTCCCGTGGCGATCAAGACGATGAAACGCCAAATCTCTCAAATCGAAGGAATGGTGGACCGTTTCAAGCGGGAAGGCAAGATCATCGCGCGGCTGAACCATCCCAATATCATCCAGGTCTACGAGCAGGGGGAATCGCGGGGGATCCTCTACATCGTGATGGAGTACTTCGAGGGACGCCCTCTTGACGTCGACGGGGACAAGAAGGACCTGGTGGAGAAAATCGGGCGCCTCATACCGGTCTGCGACGCTCTCCACTACGCGTTTCAAAGGGGCGTGGTGCATCGCGACATCAAACCGGCCAACATCCTGGTGAACGATCTGGGCGAGGTGAAGCTCCTCGATTTCGGCGTTGCCTATCACGCCAACCCCGATGAGACGCGATTTACGCGGCAAAACGTGGTTCTGGGAACGCCGAAGTACATGGCGCCCGAGTGCTTCGAGGGAACGGCGTCCGTGACCACGCTGGCCGACGTTTACGCCATGGGCGTTGTGGCCTACGAACTGCTTACGGGCGATGAGTTCGCGATGGGAAAAACCCGGCCGCCGGCTGAGTTGGACCCCGCCATTCCCGACTTGCTGAGCAAGACGATTCTGAAAGCCCTCGAGATGGATAGATCGAAACGCTTGCAGTCTTTCGACCTCATGAAGAGGGCCCTCATCCACTCGCGGGACCAGCTGCTCATGGGCCACACGATAGCGGCCGGCCGGATCCCGGCGGCGGACAAGGGCGCGGAAGGTCCGGCCCTGGCCGCGGCTTCGCCGAAACCCGAGACGCCGGCCAAATGCTATGAGGAGGTCAGCGTCCTGCGCGAGGACGATGAGGCCCGCGTCGTTGTTGCGCAGCACAGTCGCATGCAGCGCAAAGTGGTTGTGAAACACGTTCCCTCGCGTTACGTCGACCAGGAGAAACTGACGCGCCTCACCGACATCAAGCACCCCAACATTGGCGAGGTCCTCGGCACGGGACGAGACGGAGATCGTCGGGTCCTCGTCCTCGAGTACCTTGACGCCGGGAGTCTGGCGGACCGCATGCAAGGAGGGGCGGTTCCGGCCGAGAACTGCGCCGTATGGTTCTACGAGATGGTTCTCGCCTTACAGACGGCCCGCGACCGGGGGGTCGCCCACGGGCGTCTGCATCCGGGCAACATTCTCTTTTCCTCGAACGGCAAGCTGAAGCTGGTTGACTTCTGGAGCACGGCGCCGCGCACGGCCCAGTTCGCTCGCTACAGCCGCCCCGAGATCACAGATCCGTGGCAATGCGACCGCTACGCTCTGGGCGTCATGTGGTTCGAGATGCTGACTGGCGAGCGCTTCCGAGGCGCCCAGTCTTACGAGAAAAACTTCAAGAGAACCCAGGAAGATACGAAAATCGAGCCCCTCCTCAGAGTTGCCCTCGGGCGTCTGTGGGGGATTCAGCGTTACGGGCGCAGGTACGAGAACATTTCGGAGATGGTCGCCGACCTGCGGATCATCCGGGAGAAGGTCATCCCGCCCTCCACGACGGCGGAAAGAGTTAGGCAAGAAAAACGGGGCGAGACGGCGGGAAAGTCGAGCAGAGGTCGCCGAGCCTTGGTCGTCGCTGTGGTTCTCCTCGTCGCCCTCGGGTCGGCGCTGGTTGCCCATTTCCTCTCGCGGGGATGGTTTCCGTAAAGGGCAACGCCGCGACCGGCGGGAGCCCCACTGCGGTCCCGTCAAGATGTCCGGGAAGGCTTCTGTGCGCCGCGACCTTGCGCGCCACGACCTTATGCGCTCGAAATGGCTTGCAGGAGAGAGCGAAGGCGTTTTGGCGCGTCCGGCATGTGCGCGCGCGAAGGCATGAGGACGCCGCGGCTTCGCAAGGCGAAGCCTTGCTTCTCCAGCGGCTCGAAGAGAAGGGACATCTCCATCTTCGCGTCTCGTCCGTTCTGACTCAGCAGCTTCACATGGAGATCGCCTAAGTCGTTGGCTCCCGCTTCGACCAAGGTCTGCAGATGTTGGCGCCAGTCGAGAGCGTTGATCTGGACTCGAACGGTGGGGGGAAGAAGGCGGCGGGCCAGAGAGACGCAATCCAGCACGTCGCTCAGTGGCGTAGGGGGATGGTTCGCCATGGGCGTGGCGGGATGGGGCCGGAAAGCCTGGATCGCCACGCTCTGGATGTGGCCGTACTGGCCAGCCACTTGGGTCAGCACGTGAAGGGCCTTGTGCCGACTCGCCACGGACTCGCCGATGCCCACCATGACGCCGGTCGTGAGGGGCATGCCCACCTTGCCCGCTTCGATGATTGATTGCAGCCGGCCCACGGGCTTCTGCGTGGACGCCTTTTTCAGCGCCCCGTTGTCGGAGACCCAAGGATCGACGCAGGTCAACAGAAGCCGCGCGCAGAGAAAGTGGCGGCGCAGGATTCTCCAATCGGTCGGCGCCAAGGGACCGACGTCCAGACGCGCCGGCAGAGGGCGACGCCCATGCGGTTCGTGGGCGAGCTGGGCCGCGTCAATGAGGTAATCGCGAAACGACGCGCACCCATAGTACTGGCAGGCGCGGATGATTTCGGGCATGTCGCCCGCTCGGTCTCCCGCCGTGAAATCCAAGGCCGTCGCGCCCAGCCGCTCCGCTTCGGCAATCGCCTTCTCCACCTTCCGCTGGGACAGCAGCGGCTCGCGGCGAGTGAAGGGGTAAGGGCAGAACTCGCACGCGCTGGCGCACAGGCGCGTCAACTCGATCGGCGCCGAAAGGCTGTAAGTGAGAAATCCCGACGCCATAACCGCTCTTCCGCGGTGGCCCAGCGGCTGGGACGTTCGCCTCTTCTCGACCTGCCTGCGGCAGGCAGGCCCCGGCCGGCGCCGCCGAAGGCGGGGGCCCCTCGGGCGCCCCCGAATGACTCCGGCAGAGAGCCACCATCGCAGTCTACCACGGGGCCGCTGAGCGAGGCAATGTGTTTGCGCTTTGCTGTCTTTGCGCTCTGCCGGAGAGAAGGATCGCCTACGGCCCGGCAGTCGCGACCGGCGTCGCAGTCGGCGTAAGGGCCGACGGGATCGGTAAGAAGTAGGCGTCCAGTATCCGTGAGAACTCCTCGGAGTCGGCAAAAAGGTCGATCAGATCACCGGGCGAGCGGCTGCCGGAGTCGAGTTCCCCCATCCAGTAGACGATCTCCGCGTCGTTGGGGAATCTCCCGAGAAAGGCGCGATAGAATCGGGCGACGTAGTCTTCCGAGGTCGGATCGTGGG
>DATKZW010000724.1:0-4899 GCA_035527775.1 Sumerlaeia bacterium
ACTCGACGCGAACGGGGATTTTCGCCATGGGCAAACCGAGATAGGCCTCGAGCTTCCGCAGCACGGCATCCTGGTTCAGAACGAAATCCTCGAACCGCACGGAAAGAAGGCGTTTCGGAGGGGGAGTGGCTTTGTAGATCTCCGACTGGTACTTCCAACTGACGGCGCGGCGCTCGCGAACGTCGTCGGTGCGGTCGTAAGGAACGCCGAAATCGGCGAGGTCGTCGGTCACATGGCCGCTCAGAATGCAGTCGCGGGGGTCGCGGACCCAGTAGATGTAATGGACGTCGGGAAACATGCGCACGATCCAAGGGTAGATGAGCGTCGTTTCCGGGATCTTCCATCCCTTGCACTCGGCGTCGCTCCCCAACACGCTGGACAAGTAGGATTCCACAAGCCGCGTGAACTCGGGATCGATGGGCATGGTGTGAAGTTTGGAGAAATCCCACGCGAGGTTGCCGAGATGGCGAACGTGTCGGGCCATGACCCGGCACGCTTCATAGAGGTCTTCGGGCGGGACAAGGTCGCCGGACTCGTTGAGCTGGGCGCCCATGTAGACGCCGCTTGCGCTGAGGGTATGCGAGATGGCGCGGGTGCCCGAATGGCCCCGGCCGATAATGGCGATCATCATTTTGCGGTGGATTCCCTTACTTGATGTAAACGACGGACTGGTTCTGAATCGATTCGATCGCCGCGGCCAGGACCTTCTGGGCGGCCAGGCCGTCGGCGCCCGAGCCGTCGATCTCCTCGGGCCTCGCGCCCTCTTCGAGCTGTTCGACGAAGCGGCGCAGGCGGTTTCGGAACGTGTCGCTGAAATCGCGCATGCCGCCGAAGACGGGATTGGAATAGACGGTCTTTTCAGGATTGCCCGCCGGGTAGAGGGTGACCTCGCGAAACATGTCTTCGATCACGAATCGGCCCTTCAGGCCGGCCACCTCGCATCGCTCCATGGGGTGGCCGCGCTCGATGTCGTAGCTCCCGGTCAGGCTGCCCACGACGCCGTTCTTGAAGCGCATGTTGAACTGAGCCGTGGACCAGATCTTGCGCCCGGGCGCATTCGCGGCGAAGCACTGCACCGCTTCGACGTCGCCGCAGAAGTAGCGCATGACGTCGACCGTGTGCGGATGGAGGGCTTTGATCTGGAACCACGGCGAACTCTCGTTCGGGTTCTTGATCCACATGCTCATGTTGATGAAGAGTTGGTGGCCGATGCGGCCTTCCTCGACCCACCGCTTCGCCAGCCGCGCGGCGGGGGTGAAGCGATGGTTCAGATCGATGCCAAAGCAAAGGCCTTTCTCGCGCGCTTTCGCCACCATTTCCTCCGCCCGCGGGATCTCGTTCGAGATCGGCTTCTCGCAGAGAACGTGCGCGCCCGCCTCGAGCGCCTGCATGGTGGGCTCGCAGTGGTCGCTGCCGTACTCGATCCCGCCGGTGGCGACGCTCGCGATGTCGGGCTTGAGGGCGTCGAGCATCTCGGGGGCCGAGTAATAGGCGGGCGCGCCGAGGCGCCCCGCCGCCGTGTCGGCCCGCTCACGAATGATATCGCAGACGCCGACGAGTTCGGCGCTGTCCATCTCTTTGTAGATGTCGGCGTGCAGGTTCCCGATGGGACCGAGGCCGATGACACATACCCTTTGCACAGATAGGCTCCCCCTATAATCCCGTGATGGTCTAAGCGCTCCTCGAGGTTGGGCCGGCCTGGAAAGGGCCGGAAGCCCCCCTCCGCCGATGAGCCGATCTCTGTACCGGCTTCCGACGGCGACGCCACCGGTTTCCGACTCGCCGCAACGGGGGATGATCCGCCGCGTTGCTCGACGCCTTCCCTACTTCCGCGACTCGGACTGCAGCTTCGCCGCCATCGCCGGATCGCCGATGTGCAGCGTGTTGTAGGCCTGTTCGCTCGACTCGAAATAGTCGATCCCCGCGTGGCCGTGCCAGCCTTCCTGGTGGAGGATCGGATTGGGCAACCCGGTCTCCTTCTCGCGGCGGGCGACGTGGGCCTCCATCTCGCGTTTGAGTTGCCCGACGACGTCGGGACGTTTCTTCGCCAGATTTCGATTCTCCTCCGGGTCCTCGACCAGGTTGTAGAGCTCGACCTGCGGCTTGAAGTGGAAATCGGGCTCGAGGGCGACGATGAGCTTCCACTCCGGCGTGCGCCAGCCGTGTTTGCGCATCCACGTGCACTCGGTGATGTAAAAGGACGATTCAAAGCTCGACTTCTTGCCTCGGACGAGCCGCATGAGCGACCGGCCGTCGAGCTTGAGGTCGGTCTTGACGCCGGCGAGTTCGAGCAGTGTGGGCATAAGGTCCTTATGCTGGTTGTAGCCCTGGATGCGCAAGCCGGCGGGCGCCTTCTTTGGGTACCGGATGATGAGGGGCACGTGGAGGGTGACGTCGTAGAGGCCGTGGTGGTCGAACCAGCACGCGTGGTCGTAGAGCGTTTCGCCGTGGTCGCTGTTGAGGGCGACGATCGTGTCGTCGAGAATCCCCAACGACTCGAGCTGGGTGAACAAACTCTGCATACAGGCGTCCATGGAGGCGACGGCGCCGTCGTACTGCGCGATGACGTAGTCCTTGTCGGTGATGCCCGGCGGCATCCAGGTGCGGAAGAAATCGCAGAAGGGCCTGAAATCCATCACGGGTTTCATCGACTTGTTTCTCGGATCGCGCTCGTTGCCGTGGTAGAAGGCGCGCTCGTACGGTTCGGGAGGAAGGTAGGGCGCGTGGGGGTCCATGTGGCGCAAGAGAACGAAGAACGGTTTTTGGCAGCGCGCCAGGCGGTCGATCTCGGGGATCGCGACTTCGTTGAGGTTCTGCGCTTTGGGGCTGCGTCCCTCGTTCCAGCTGCCCCAGCCCGCGTAGTTGAGGTACTTGCTGAAACCGCGCGACGCCGGGTTGCCGGCGAAGCCGACGCAACTCGTGTTGTATCCATTTCCCCCGAGGACCTCGGCGAGGGTGGCCACCTTCGAGGTGAGGGGACCCTGGTGTCGGAGAGCGACGACTTGGGTCCCGAAGCAGTCGCGCCCGGTCAGCATGGAGCCGTAGCCGGGGCTGGTTGGAATGTGGGGCGAGTAGGTCCGCTCGAAGAGGGCGCCGCCTTGGGCGAAGCGGTCGATGTGCGGCGTCGTCAGGCGATGATAGCCGTAGCAGCTCATGTGGTCGGCGCGGAGCGAGTCAACGGCGATCAGGAGAATGTTGGGGCGTTTTTTCGATCTGACTGAAGCAGGCATTCGTCTTCCTTTCCTTGTCAAGTTCCAGGCGGTCTATGTGAGCGCAATCCGTCTCCCCTCGCGCGACGATTCGTAGCAGGCCAGGACGAGTCGCAGAACGGTCCGGCCTTCGTCGGCCGTTGCGATCGGGTCGCGACGGCCGCGCAGGAACTCCGCCAAGGGCGACGCCAGGGCCCGGATGCGCTGGCCGTGGTCGCGCGGACTCGGGATGTCGCTCTCCGTCCATTCGCCGGTCTCTTGAAGGCGCCATTTGAGTCCCGCCGCCCCGCCGGGGCGAGGGACGTTGGCGCTCGGCACGTCGCCGTAGTTCTGGATGACGGTTCCCTTCTCGCCAATGATCTCGGTCGTGTTTTCCGCAGCCACGCAAGTGAACGAGCACGACGCTTCCGCAAAGGCGCCGTCCGCGTAGCGGAAGACGACGATGGCGTTGTCCGATGGAATGTTGGGGTTGAGGAGTGAGCCGATCTCGGCGGTCACGCTGTTGGGCATGCCGAGAAGCCAGTAGAGGAAATCGATGGCGTGGGCGGCGTCGTCGGCGAAGATGTCGCGGTTGAGCTCCGGCTGGACGTGCCAGCTCTTCTCGAAGTCCGGCCACGTCTGCGTCGGCAGGCCATGGCGACGTCGGACCATGAAAACCCGGCCGAGGACGCCGCTCTCAACCAACTCCTTCATCCGCACGTTCTGGGGATCCACGCGCATCTGCCACGCCATTGTGAACGGGACGCCTGAACCTTCCACGGTCTCGACGATTCGGTTCGCCTCTTCCATGGTCAGCGCGATCGGCTTCTGAAGAACGACGCTCTTGCCGGCGGACGCCGCCTGCTCGACCAGTCCGGCGTGAAAGACCGTCTCCGACGCGATGACGACGCCGTCGACGTCGCTCCGCCCAAGAAGTTCCCGCGCCGACTCGCACCGTTCCAAGCCGTGGCGGTCGCACGCCGCGCGAGCGCGAGGCGCGTCATGGTCCCATCCGGCCGTCACTCTCACGCCCAGCGTCTCGTTCTCGCGCCAGGCTTCGCAATAGGCGTCCACGTGGCCGTGGGCGAAGCCGAGAATGCCGATATTGCGCTTCATGTCTTCTCGTCGTTGTCCCGGACGCCGCCGCGCCATCGCCTACCGCGCCCCGCATGCCTGGAGGCAGGCCTGCATGTGGCCGCGGGCCTCGGCGGCGATGATGCAGCAGCGCTCGAGTTCGTACTCCTTGGCGCCGATTACCTCCAGGTTCAGGGGACCAGTGTAACCGTGTTCGTGGAGAACGCGGACGTAGCCCAGCAGGTCGATATCGCCGCGGCCGTTGGCTTGGTCCTCCGGGGCGCCCGGGCCGCGCTGGCGGCCCTTGCAGTCGCGGATGTGCACGTGCTTGATCCGCGAGACGACCTGCTCGAGCGCCTCGACGGGGTTCTCGTTCGCCCGATGGATATGGCTCGGGTCCATGTCGAGACCGAAGGCGGGCGACGCGATCGCCTCGAGCATCCGCACGGTCGTGGGGGTGTTCCAGACGGCGGCGCCGACGTGGGCTTTCACGCACAACGTCACGCCGTAATGCTCGGCGCGCTCGGCCAGATTGCCCAGGCTGTCAACCGACTGCTGGAACGACTCTTCGTCATCGGACTTTCCGCCGGGCCCGCAGTTGATGATCGGAATGCCAACCTCGACGGCGGCCTGCATG
>DATKZW010000725.1:0-4904 GCA_035527775.1 Sumerlaeia bacterium
GCCATTCAGGAAGCATTGACGGGGCATCTGGTTTTCAGCACGCTCCACACGAATGACGCCGTCGGCGCCGTGACGCGACTCCTGGACATGGAGATCGAACCGTTCCTGATCTCGTCATCTCTCGAAGGATTGATCGCCCAGCGCCTCGTGCGGCTGCTTTGCGCCCACTGCAAGGCGCCGATCGATCCCGCAAGCGACCTGATTCGGAAAGTGAGCATGAGCCAGGAGTCCGTGGAGAGCTTGGCGGTCTTCGGGCCAAAGGGCTGCGAGTCGTGCCGCTACACCGGCTATCGCGGGCGGACGGCAATCTACGAGATGGCGCGCATCACCGAGTCTTTCCGCCGTCTGATCGTTGAGGGCGCGAGCCATGCGGAGCTCAAGCGCGACGCCGTACGCCACGGCATGAACCCATTGCGCCACGACGGCTGGAACAAGACCAAAGACGGCCGGACCTCGATCGAAGAAGTGTTGCGCACGACGATGGAAGAGGACTCTCCCGAGTCCGAGCCGAACGCCGACGGGCTCGGGCTTGCCGTGGAGCCCCCCGCCGCCCTCCAATAGGAGCAGCGCCGGGACATGGCCGACGGGGTCGGTAGGAATAGAGAAGACAGCGGAGCGACATGGGCAGATTCACTTACATAGCGCGGGATCGCAAGGGCGAGAGAATCGAGGGAACGCTCGAGGTGGAGGACCGTCAAGCCGTGCTCTCCCGCCTGCAGACGATGGGGTACTTCCCAATCAAGATCGAGGACGTCACTCCTGGGCCCGGCGTCTTTGGCCTGTCCCTTCGGCGCGGCAGGGTCAGTCCATCGGACCTCGCAAGTTTCAACCGTCAGCTCGCCGATCTCGTCGGCGCGGGCGTTCCCTTGGTCAAAGCCTTGTCCATCATTCTCGGGCAGACCCGGCCCGGCACGCTCCACGACATCGTTGCCGACATCAACAAGAACGTTCAGGGAGGCGACACGCTGGCCCAAGCCTTGCAGCATCACCCAAAGGTCTTCTCCCCCCTGAGCGTAGCCATGGTGCGCGCGGGCGAGGCCGGTGGCATGCTCGACGACGTGCTCCAGCGCGTCGCCGATTTCTCCGAGGCGGAGGAGGAACTGAAAGGCAAGGTCCTCTCATCATTGGCTTATCCCGCCGTGATGGTTCTGGCGGGAACCGTAGTCATAGTCATTCTCCTGACCGTCGTGATTCCCAAGATCACGGGCGTGTACGCCGATCTCGGGGAAACGTTGCCGGCCATCACCCGGCTTCTGATCGCCATTACGGGGGGGATGAGCGAGTGGTGGCCGGCCGGCCTCGTCGCCTTGGCCGCGGGGGTGGCTCTGATGCGGCAATTCCTGAAGAGTCCCGAAGGCCGCCTCGCGTACGACGGCCTCGCACTGCGGATCCCCGTCATCGGCGATGTGATTCACAAACGCGAGCTCTCGCGCTTCGCGCGGACGCTGGGAAACCTTCTGCGCAACGGCGTGCCCATTCTCAACGCCCTGGACATCACGGTCGAGGTCGTGGGAAACGCCGTCATCCGCCGCGAGGTGGAGAAACTGCAGCCGGCCATCTCCCAGGGAACCGCAATGGCGACCACCTTGGGGGAGAGCCGTCACTTCCCTCCGACCATGGTGAGCATGGTGGCCGTGGGGGAGGAAACGGCCCAACTCGACAAGGTGCTCCTCAGGGTTTCGGCCACGTACGAGGGGCAGGTGGACCGCTCGCTCAAGACCCTCACCTCCATGCTCGAACCCCTCATTATCGTGGCTCTCGGCGTCGTGGTCGGCTTCATCGTGATCTCCATGCTCCTTCCCATCATGACGCTTGACCCGACTGCGGGAGAATGACAGGAGACCGAAGGGAAAAATGCGTTCTCACCAAGCCGGTCGGCCCCGTCCCGCGAGCATCAGTCTCTGCCGGACTCCGCAGCGTCTGCGGCGCGCCGCCGGACCCGCGCCTCACCGCTCCCGTCGGCCTTACCGACCCCGTCGGCCTCGTCGGCGCGCCGTGACGCTCATCGAACTCCTCATCGTCATCAGCATTCTGGCCCTCGTCATCGTCGTTTCCATTCCGACGATGAAAGGAACGTACCGGCGCAACCGTTTGGCCGGGGCGGGGCGGGAGTTCGCTCTGGCGGCCAAGTGCGCGCGCCGTCAGGCGATCTTGCGAAACCACACGACCGAGTTGCGCATCCAGAGGAAGAAGGGGCTCTATCGCTTGTCCTTGGATCCGGGGCGCAAGAAGACCTACCGTGGCAGCGGCTCCTCGCTGGAGGCCCGCCCGATGGAGCGGGTCCGGCAACTGAACGAGAGAAAGGGGGACATTCGTTTTGAGTCCATCGTAACCGCCGCCGACTTGAAGGAGGAAAAAGGCGATATCTCCAAGATCTCGTTCCACAGAGATGGCTCCGCCTCCGCCTGCACAATCGTGATCGCCGACGCCGACGACCGCCGGATGACCATCGAGATCCTGGGGGCGACCGGGGCCGTCCGCGTCCATCAGGGCTCGCCCGAAGAGCAAGAAGCGGTGTATGGGCCCGAGGAGGAAAGGGATTCATGAAGCGCCTGGCGCGTCGATCTCCATTCCGGCCTCTTGCGGGAAGAGTGGGCCCGCATGTGGATGGTTTCTGTTTCCAGCCGAGCGCCTCTGGTGAAACGCCGAGCCGCCAAGACGCGGGGTTCCATCGGGAAATGGGCTTCATTCTCCTGGAAGTCCTCGTGTCTCTGGCCATTATGGGAATCGCCCTCAGCATGGTTTTGCGCCAGATGACAACGTCGATGAAAGCCATACGGCGCACGGAACAGGTGACGATGGCCACCATGCTTGCCCGGCGACTCGTCGAGGGATGGGAGATGACCCCGCCCGAGAAGGGGGAATCGGAGGGGGATTTCGGAGAAGAGCACCCCGGCTATGGTTACCGGGCCGAGTACCGGATCGAGCCGGTGGACTACGAAAACGTGCCGGAATTCGAAGAGATCGGCCACTTGGTTTACATGCGCAACGTTTCCGTGAGCGTGTTCTACACGCCTCCTCGCTCGGAGGAGGCGAAACCCAAACGTATCCTGCGGTTCGAAACGGCTCTGACGTCGTCGGAGCGATTCACGGCGATGGCGCGCGTTTCGAACAACATCGATTTCGATTTCTGAGAGAACGTCGCACGATGGAGCGCAGACCGACAGTCCTTGGCCAATCGGCTTTCACTTTGCTCGAAGTCCTGGTGGCGATCCTCATCTTTTCCATCGTCACAGCGGCGCTCTTCAACACGTTCCGCATCTCGACCCACGCCTTCGAGCGGGGAGAGCAGTCGTCGGAGGCCCTGCAAAGCCTGCGTTTCACCATTGACCAGATCACGCGCGACATGCGCAGCGTCTACTATGAGACCGACTACAACGTGAAGCTCCTGCTTCTGGACACCGAGCTGTACCGACAGGAGGAGCAACTCCTTCGCGACCTGCAGGACGGAAACGAGAAGACGATTGGCGGCATTCCCACCGGTTTGAGCGAGGATTTCGACCCGAAAGGACCGGATTCCCTGGGTCGAACGCTCGACGTCCAATTCGTGGGCGGAAGCGAGGAGGGCGACGCGGGGCTCGCCTTCACGCATTCCGTCCTTACCGGCGCCGGCAGCGACGCCTTTATGGGCTTGGAGCGGGTGCGCTACTTTCTGCTCGGCCGCGATCTCTACCGCCAGCGCTCGAATCCGGCCGCCTTCATGCGCCTCAGACCGAATCTGGCGGAGGAGATCATCAACGCGCGCGAGGCCCGAGAAACCAACGGTCTCGACGCGAACGAACGAAACCGAAGGCGCGTGGTCAACGCGCGCCTCGGCCTTCCACCTCCGGGAACGGAGGATCCCCACCGGGTGAAGTACTTCGAGAAAGTCCCCGAAGAGCCGTTGCCCGCGGAATTGCTGGCGCAGAACGTCGTGGCCTTCGACACGGAGTTCGGATTCTACTCCGGCCAGTGGCAGGAAGCCGATTCGTGGGACTCAGAGAGCAAACAGCGCCGCACGCCGGAGTTCCATATCGACCCGACGGACCCTAACTACCACCAAAGGGCCTTGCAATGGCAAACCCGCGCCACGGACGGTCTTCCCTCGTTCGTCAAGGTGCGGCTCACAATCGAACACGGCAGCGACAAGAAGAAGGAGAAGCGCAAGAGGGAAAAGAGGAGAACGCAGACTATCGAGACGACGGTTTGGATCCCCGCCGCTCTCGAGAGTTACATGCCCGGCGAGGACGCCTATTTCGAGCCGCAGCCGGTGGAGCAGTGAACATGGGCTTCCAATCGGCGATCATTGAGATCATGGGAAACGCGAAGCGCGAAATCCGAGATCCCAAACACGATCGATTCACCGAAACCCGGGACTTGCTTCGGACTTCGAGATTCGGGCTTCGGATTTGCCCCGGTGAGATGAGCGATTGCAGATCATGAAACGACTCGACAAACGCCGCCGCCGCGCCACGGTCCTGATTCTGACGCTCTGGATCGTCCTCATTCTCTCCCTTCTCGCCACGACGCTGGCTTACGAGATGCAGATCGAGATGCAGCTGACCGGCGCGCACCGCGACGAGTTCGTCGCCGAGCAGCTGGCGCGCATCGGGGTGTCGCGCGCGGTCGTCGATCTTCGCAACGACAGTCTCATGGACGGCGCCACGGACTTCACTCGCCGAAGGCAATTCGACGCTTTGGGGGACGTGTGGGCGGGGACTCTTGGCCCGCGCGAGATCGAGATTGAGCTGCCTGGCGAAGACGAGGTCTTTGGAACCTGCCAGATCATGATCGTCGATGAAGAAAGCAAACTCAGCTTGAACGGCATGAAGCCGGACTGGCGCAACGTGATGCGCAACCTCCTCCTTCTTCTCGATGTGGACGAGGACGACGCCAAGCAGCTGGCCGACGCCATCTGGGATTGG
>DATKZW010000726.1:0-9249 GCA_035527775.1 Sumerlaeia bacterium
CGTTCTCGATCTTCGCGTCGTCCTGAACGATGGCGCTTGCGTCCATGATGTAGCCGCCGTCTCCCGCGACGCCGTCGATGACCTTCCTGCAGTAGCCGCGCACGTCGTCCGGGCTTCCGTAGGCAAGCAAGAGGTTCGGAATGCCCCCGCTGATGCAGAACTTGCCGCCGAGCGCGCGATGGGCCTCAAAGATATCGGCCTGATCCACGTGGTAGATGATGCTTCCGTCGGGCAGCTCGGCAAAGGCGCTCAGATGGGCGTTCCAGTTTCCCTCGGCGTAGAAAAGAACTTGATGCCCCCGGGACCAGATTTCCTGGATGATGGGCTTGAGAGTAGGCCAGTAGAAGCGGTCGAACTGCGCGTGGGACACGAAGGGGACGCACCCGCGATGCATCCAGATCGAGATCGGCGCGTTCCCGTCCGGGTCGGCGCCGGACAGCGCCACGTGCAGAAGATGGGGCGCAAGGGCCTCACAGGCGGCCAAGACTTTTTTGGGGCGCTCCTGGAGGTCCCGGCAGAGCCCGAGATAGCCGCGCAGCTTGTCCGCAATGATGTCCAAGGGGGCCTTGAGGATCCCGGAAATGGCCGAGACCGTGCCGGACTCCGACCGCAGCAGCGCATTCTGCGTGGCGAAACTGGTGAAATAGTGCAGAACGGCCATCCCCCCCTTCACGAAAGCCAAATTGTTACGGTACAGGCGTTGGCGATCCGCCGCGCCGCCAACTGCTATCAGGTCGCTGGACGTGCGTGGAAGCCAGGTGTTGTAGAGAAAGCCGGTCGGGTCGTCGATGAGTTCGTCGTACTCGTCCGACTTCATGAACTCTTCGCCCTCGGGCGGTTCGAGGTACTGAAACCCCGTGTTGACAGGCAGCTCGATCCCGGGCATCGCGTAGTATTTCGTTCCATTGGCCTGGGTGATGCCCGCCCAGACATAGACCATGTTGCCGACCACGGCGTCCCAATCGAAGTCGGCGGCGCATTTGCGCGCGGCGATGAAAGCCTTCTCGAAGTCCTGCGTGACCTCCTGCGCCGTGTAGCCCGCGTACTTCGCCACGAACTCCGCGACGAAAGGCCGGATCGGAATGCGGTCCGGTTTCTCGTTGCGCATCGCCGTGACGTAACGGTTCAGTCTTTCCTCGTACAATGCTTCCGTCTTGCGGTTCATCGGCCGCTGTCCTTTCTCATCCGGTCCCGCGTCGGCTCAACGCTCCGCGACCGGCGTCGTCCTCCCATATCCCCGTCGAGAATCAGAACGCGTCTAGGCGCCCCGGACGTTCCGTCAGGTGAAGTCGCTGGTGTCGAGCCCCTCGAATTCGTCGTCAATGAGATCCAGAAGCGCCGCCAGGTCCGCCATCCGCAGATTCAGGACTTTGAAAACGCCGGGATCGAGCGGGGGGACAAACGGATCGCCGCCCGAGCCGAACTGCAGGGCCCGAGCGATAACGTTGGCCAGATGGACGACAGTCGTGGCGGTTGGAGCGAACTCGGCCAGTGTGGGCTTGTGATGGAGTGTGATCGGCTCGCGCAGGCGGGGGGGGAGATTCCATTCCTCGGCAAGCCAGCCGGCGATCTGGCAGTGGGTCAGGCCGCCGAGAACGTTCGCTTCGGCCTCGACGAACGAGATCTCGGCCCGGGCCGTCTCCGCGACGACTTTGCGGTACTCAAGCGGCATCTCCACGCTGAGAATCACCTTGCCCAGATCGTGCAGGAGGCCCGCCGTCGATATCTCCTCCGGCTCATCCGCCCCCACGGCTCGCGCGATCTTGTCCGATGCCGCCGCCACGCCCAGGCTGTGCTGCCAGAGCGAGATCAGTGAGTCATCCATGTAGTCGATGATGGCTGCGGACAAGACGATCCCCTTGACGACGTTGAAGCCGAGCAAGACCAGCGCGTGGTTGATCGTGCTGATTCGTCCCGGGAAGCCGTAGAAGGAGGAATTCACGATCTTCAGCACCTTGGCCGTAAGAACCTGATCGGTCGAGATGATCTCCCCGATCTCGGCTGCCGATGTGTTCTCGTCATCGACCATGGCACAAAGCTTTTTGACCACCCCTGGCAGAGTGGGAAGCGTCTTGACGCGCTGAATCCGAGCCTGAATGTCGCTGCCTTCCGGTTCCATCCGCTTCGCCCGCGCTCCTTCCGATTCCCTCGTGACGCGTCTTTAGTTCGGGGAGAATCCCTCCTGCACGGCCTCTTCCTGCGAAGCGGGCTCGTGATCCTCGACGCCGCGCGCCTCGCGGTCCTGCTTGATAAAGTGCGCCTTCAAGATGACACGGAACCTCTTCATCGTCGGGTCGTCTTTAACCCGGGAGAAGCCAACTTCCATGTCGGCCAGCTTGGCCTCCAGGCTCTTCGGCATGAGGTCCGGGCGCATGACGGGGCAACCCTTGACCATCACCTTCTTGATGCCCATGTTCTCCAGCCGGAAAATCAACTTCTCCGTCAGCGCCGTGCCTTCGCTTACCAGCACGATCCCTCTGTCGTTTACGACCTCCTTCGCCACAACCATGTCCGGTTCCAGGAGGTTGATCGGCAGTCTTTGCATCGGTTCCCACTCCGTCAGACGGCGCCGCTCGGGCCTTCCCGCGGCTCCGGTCGGCGTCGTTCACACTTCGTCCACGACGGTGTTGGCCAGAACGCCCAGTTTCTCGATCTCCACCTCGACCCGATCGCCCGGATTGAGGAAGCGGGGCGGTTTGCGAGCGTGGCCTACGCCGGGCGGCGTGCCCGTGGCGATCACGTCGCCCACTTCGAGGGTCAGAAACTCCGAGATGAAAGAGATCAGATGAGCGACCGGGAAGATCATCTGGCTCGTATTGGAATCCTGGACCGTCTCGCCGTTGACGCGGCATTGGATCCTCAGATTTTGGGGGTCCGGCGCCTCGTCCGGGGTCACAAGGGCGGGACCGATGGGGGCGAACGTGTCGCACGACTTGCCGCGAACCCATTGGCCGTCGGCGGCTTGCAGGTCCCGCGCCGATACGTCGTTGAAGTTCATGTACCCGCCCACGTGCTCGAGCGCCCGCTCTTCCGGTATGTGCCGCCCCGGCCGTCCGACGACCACGCCCAATTCCGCCTCGTAGTCCAGTTTGACCGTGATGCGCGGGCGCACGATCGGATCTCCAGGAGCGGCGATGGCCGTCGCGTACTTGGCGAAAACAACCGGCGAAGACGGCGCCTCCACGTTTTGCTCCACGCAGTGGTCGCGGTAGTTCCGGGCGATGCATAGGATCTTGGGGGGACGTCCGACCGGGGCCTGCAGACAGACCTTGCCGACGTTGAACAGTACGGTTGGAGTGGAACCGCTTGCCATGATCCATTCGCTTGCCGCCCGGGCCTGCGCCATGCGTTCCGAGCCCTCGGCGAGGAGCCGGCGGGGTGAATCCGGAAGAGGGGGGGCGTCGAGCTCGTGATTCAGGCAGTACAGCCGCCAACACGAGTCGGCGTCGATAATGCCCAGGGGCGTTAGGAAACCTAGACGCGACCGCCCTGTTTCCTGGATGCGAAACCGAACGAGCTTCATGAAGGACCCCTTTACCCAGACTTCTCTAAGTCCCGCGTTCGACGGGCATTATCCCTCTCCGCGCCAGCGTCGTCAAGCACTGCCTCTCGCCCGCCACGTCTTGCGCGGAGCGGGCGCCAGACAACGCCCGCGACCGTGCCGGCGGAATCGAAGATCCAATCCGCGAGCGAACAGGCGCGGTCGGGCACGAAAAGCTGATGCCACTCGTCCGACGCTCCATACAGGCTTCCCAAGAGACAGCAGGCCGCCATCCAGATCCGCGCGTCTCCCGCCGTCCAGCGCTTCTTTCCGGCACGAAAGAGCAGCCATCCGAGAACCGCATAGAGCCCGGCATGGACGATCTTGTCCGAGTGAGGAATCAGAGTCGGGAACAGACGCGTTTTGCCGGGGATCGAGGAGGCAAGAAAAATCAGTCCGCCCCACACGATGGGCGCCAGCGCGCGCATGCTGGGACGGTCGAGGAATCGGGTGATGTCTCTGCCCGGCGCCATTTCGTCTCTCTGGCCCAGTCCCCGGCGGGAGGCCGCCTTCTCTCGGGGCGCGCACAATCTACACGAGGCGCCCCAAGAGCGCAATGGAGATCCCAGCCCAAGGCAGAGCGGAGGGCGCGCCTCGGGCGCGGGCCGAAGCGCTGCCCTGGGGAAGAACGCCGCACGCCGTCCGGCAGCGTGAAAGGCCCCGGGAAATGCGCACGCGCGGGCGATTCATGGGGGAGAAGGGGAGAGGTCGTTGGGCCGCCGAGGCGCGCAGCCGGCGTCGGTTCCGCCTAATCGTAGAACCGCTTGTTCGACGCGAGGAGGTCCCCCGAGGATCGCGTGCCGTTGGTGGGGTTGTAGATGACGTCGACGTAGCCCGTTCCGGAGTCGATTCCCCGCCACAGCGCGACGCTGTTCCAGCCGTAGGCTTCGTGGTCTCCCCACTCGTCGGGTCCGGCGGAGTTGAGCCAGTAGCGGAGGCCCATGGCCGAGAGTTCGCTCGGCCACGCTTGCACGCCGCCGCCGCCGTCGACGATCAGCTCCGCACTATAGCCGAACACGCTCAGCCAGCCCGAGGGATACGCGATGTTCCTCGCTTCGTAGGGGTTGCGCAGAATGGAGGTGATGTAGGCCACGGGGGTCGTCAGTTGGGACCAGGTGGCCGGCTCGTGGTAACTATGGTCCGGGGGGTACTTGCCGCAGTCAACGGCGTAGGCCTCCATGGCCGTCCGCAGGGAACGGATGTCCGCTTTGGTCCGCGCGACTTTCGAGCGGGTCTGGGCCTCGAGGAAATTGGGGACCGCGATGGCCGCCAGGATCGCGATGATGGCAACGACAATCAGGAGTTCGATGAGGGTGAATGCCGATCTTGGTCTGAACATCGTGGGAGTCCTCCGACATGGTGTCTGTGCGCCGAACCCCGCGTCGGAATCCGGCCGGATCCGCTCGCGTGAAATGCCGGCAGGCAACGCCCTTCTCGGAAGGGTGCAGGCTCAGTTTGCCATGGGAGGAGGAAATGTCAATGGGATCCGGAGCGCAGGTCGCAAAGGCGTGGCGGGAGAATCACGGCAGCCCGATGGAGACTTGCTCTCCCGTGGCGCTGACAACCGGGTACTGGGCGTCCATATCCCGAAGCCGTTCCACGAGTTTGCCGGCGAGTCTCCCCAGGAGATCCGGCTCTTCGAGAGCGAGATCGTTCTTTTCGCCGATGTCTCTCGACAAATCGTAGAGTTCCCACTTGCGACGGTCATAGAAGTAGATGATTTTCCAGTTGCCGTCGCGCAGGGCGCTGAAGGGGCCGTAGCCGTGCTCGATGGTCCCCTTGCCGTAGTTGATGAAGTGCGGGTAGTGGAAGACGAGCTCGCCCGGCCGGCGGAAACTCGCGTCGCCCGCGACGGCGCCCGTGATGTCCTGGCCGTCGAGCCGTTCGACCCGCTTCTCCAGGTCCTCCACCCCCGCCCAGCGGCAGAGAGTCGGGAGGAAATCGTCGCAGATGACCGGTTCATGGCAAATCGATCCCGGCTGGATGGGAATGCGCTTCTGACGCGGATTCGCCGGAGCGGGCTTTGCCCAGCTGACGAGCATGGGGACCCGAACGCCTCCTTCGTAGGCGGAGCATTTGCCGGCGCTCAGCGGCCAGTTGTGCGTGTAATGACCCGTGCCCATGGGCGTCTTGCCGCGCGGACCGTGGCTCAGACCGCCGTTGTCCGAAGCGAAAAGAATGATCGTATCCTCGGCCACGCCGAGATCTTCGAGCTTCTTCAGGATCTGCCCGAGACTGTCGTCCATGCTCTCCACCATCGAGGCGTAGACGGCTTCGGCCTTGTCGACGCCCTGGTCCAGGTAGCGCTGAACGAACCGCTTGTCGGGCTCGAGGGGCGTGTGGACAGTGTAGTGGGACATGTAGAGGTAGAACGGCTTTCCCGTTCCCGCGGCTTCTGCGAGGGCCTTGTTCGCCTCGATGGTGAGCGCTTCCGAGAGGTTGATGTCTTGGCCGTGGTATTGTTCGAGGCCGGGCACGTCCCAGATGCGGTCGCCGTTGCGCCAGGCGGCGCTAAAGTTGTTGGTTCCGTGGTAACTGCCCGGACCGCCCGCGGCGTGGCCGGCAATGTTTACGTCGAATCCCAGACGGCGCGGATCCTCGCCCTCCGTGCCTTTCGCGCCGAAGTGGGCTTTGCCCACGTGAATGGTTCGGTAGCCGTCCTCCCGGAGGATGCCGGGAAGCGTTGGGATTCCGGGCTGTAGGCCGTTGACCTGCCACGGAGGAGACTCCATGTCTTCCGCCTTCTGGGAGGGATCCACTCCGGGACGCAAGGTCCACTGCGTGACGCGATGGCGCGCCGCGTTCAAACCCGTCATGATGCTCGTGCGTGTGGGGGAGCAGAGGGGGCAGGCGTAAGCGTTTGTGAACTTCACGCCTTGGCGCGCCAGCCGTTCCATGTTGGGGGTGCGGAAGCGATCGTTGAACGGGGTGCGCTCGGCGTGGAACGGCACGGACGTGTCCTGCCAGCCCATGTCGTCCACGAGGAAGAGAACGATGTTCGGTTTCAAGCGACGCGATCCTCTCATTAGGAGATTCGAGCAGGCGGGGAGGGCGAGGGAAGCGGCGCCGGCGCTCGATATCTGGAGAAAACGGCGACGATTCATCTCGGCGCTTTCCGGATGCGATTCGGCCAGATTGCCGGAGTGAAGCGCGGCGGGCCCGCACTGCGGCCGACCGATTCCGAAGGGTTCGGAGTTCCGCCTTCAGGCGGTCTTCAGTTCCGGCTGAAGCCGGGACACCGAACCCGCAGATCGTCGTTTCGAGCGGCTCGGAACATTAGCGCCCGTCGGGATAGATGCCCTTGTTCGAACGCACGATGAAGCCGACGGACTTCGTTCCGTTCGTCGGATCGTAAATGTTGTCCACCGTGTCATACCCCATGATCTGCCATACCCAAAGGCTCTCATTGTTGGCCGTGTCGGCCGTTCTTCCCTTGCCGGGTCCGTAGCAGCGCAGATACCAGATGAAGCCCTTTTCCTTCATTTGTTCGTACGGCTCCGCGGGGGGCAAGAACGAGAAGTACCAGTACTGCCGGGCTTTGCGGCCCGCGTCGTTCCCCTCGATGATGAACGGGTCCAGGGGAACGCTGCTCATATAGGCGACGGGCGTCGTGATCTGCTTGTAGACGATGCGCATGTCGTCCGCCGCCGCGTTCCACTCCCACCAGTTCAGAATGTCGCCCTCGTTCAGGCCGACAGGCGCGCGGTTGTAGTCGGTCGAGTAGGACTCGAAGGCCGTGACGATGGACCGCATGTCCGAATGGACGCGCGAGATCTTCGAACGCACCTGCGCCTCGAGAAAATTCGGCACGGCGATCGCCGCCAAGATGGCGATGATGGCGACGACAATGAGAAGCTCGATGAGAGTGAAGCCGCGGGCGAAGATGGCGTTTCGTTTCATCTGATGGTTCCTCCTCTGAAAACGGCGTTGAAGGCCCGCGGGACACATCCGATCGGCCGGCGGCGATCGGAGGCGGCTCGGCGGCGCTTTGGCCGTTCTACGGGCCGGCGTAGATTCCCTGGTTCGTGCGCATAATGAAGCCTTGGGACCTTGTGCCGTTGGAGGGATCGTAGACGTTCTCCGCCAGCTTGTTCTGCAGGATCTCGAACTCCCAGGGAGCGTCGGCCGCACCGGCCGGGCCCCAGCTGCGAAGGACCCAGCTGTAGCCGTTCGACGCGATGGTTTCCGCCGTTTGTCCCCCCCAGTAGGTCGGAACGTAGTTCCAGAACCAGTAGCCGCGATAGGGACGGTACGTGGGGCTGCTTGGGCTCCCCGCCTGGGCGCCGGTCTTGTTCGTGAAGGGATCTTCGGGGATGGACGACATGTAAGCCACCGGCGTCGTCAGCTGCTTGTACATGATGAGCATGTTGTCGGTGACGATGGGCCGAGTCCAGAGGTTCAGGTACTCCCCCTCGGAAATGCCGATGATAGGCCGGTTGTGGTCTGTAATGTAGGATTCCAGCGCCGTGGCCATGGCGCGCATATCGCTGTGCACGCGCGACACTTTGGAGCGCACCTGCGCCTCGAGAAAATTCGGCACGGCGATCGCCGCCAAGATGGCGATGATGGCCACGACGATCAGAAGTTCGATCAGCGTGAAGCCGATCGCGCGGATGGCGTTCCGTCTCATTGCCTTCGTCCTCCCCCGAGAGAATCGCCGGAGACGCCCGCATTCGGTCAGGCTTGAGGTCAAGGCCGCCGGTTCCACGGGGTCCCGAGATCCGCCTTGAAGGATACCGATCCCCGCGGCAGGATATCAAGTACACAGATCGAGTATTCTGAGTGCAAAATCCGAAACCCCAGGAGCGACGGGCCTCCTCGCCTCCGCGACGCCCCGCATCCTGAGAGACTTGGGCAAAGGGGTGGCGACGGATCCCCCCAGCCCTTCACGAGGTCCTCCGCGATGCGCGCACGGCTTGGCGCCGGCGCCAGGCGCCCGGCGGCGTCCCGACATACTTGCCGAAGAAATTGATCAGATGATTGGGGCGGCGAAACCCCGTTGCCTCGGCGATCTCCGCCAAGGACAGAGAGTAGTTCAGAAGCAGCCTCTTGACCTCCTCCAGGCGCGTCCTCCGGACTTCTTCCGCGATCGTGCGGTCCAGGCGGGCGCGGAATCGCTGTCCCAGATAGGGACGCGAGACGCCCGCCGCCCGCGCCACGTCGTCCACGGAAATGGGTTCCGCGTACTGGGCCTCAATAAAGCGTAAAGCGGCGTCGACACAAGGATCACCCGCCATACGGATGTCGGAGGAGGCCCGGGTGATAGTGGTGTGGGGAGCAACGGCAACGCACTGCGGACAGTCGGCCCTTCCGGCGAGCATGTCATCCAGCAGCGCCGCAGCCTCGTACCCAACGTGTTGCAGGCCCGGGTCGATGCTGGAAAGGGCGGGCAGGTGAGCGGGCGTTCCGAGGGGGAAGAGGTTGACGCCGAGGGCGGCGACTTGGTCCGGAGTCTCGATTCCCTCCTGATGGCAGATCTCCAGAACCGCCAAAGCGGCGAAATCGTGGCTCCCCATGACGCCGACGGGTTTAGGCAGGCGCCGGACCCATCGGCGCAGGGCCGAGTGACTGGTCCATGCCCACATGGTTCGCGTGTCGAGGTGGTTGAAGGAGAAATCCCTCTTCTTGGAGAGGAAAATCTCGCAGGCCACGCCGGCTTCTTGGGCAGCGGCGCGAAACCCCTCGGCTCGGGGTTCGGACCACACCGG
>DATKZW010000727.1:0-9280 GCA_035527775.1 Sumerlaeia bacterium
GAGAGCCTTTGGCGGACGGAGCGGGGGCGGCCCAGGGACGCGAGAGGCGCGGCCCGACGGCGTCGATTCTGTCGACCACGAAGTGGCTCCATCGCAAAGCGCTGGGCGGCGTCGTGCACAACGCCAAGTTCTCGAAGAGCCTTCTCCGAACGGACGGGGACCGGAGAGCGTTGCGCGACGTGATTGAAACCTATCTGCGACGGGGAGGCTTCGAGATCCAGATCAACGTCGTGGGCAAGGAAACGCTTCTGGAGGCGCAGAAACGCCCGGAGCGCCACCGCGACCTCCTCGTGCGCGTGGCGGGTTATTCGGATTATTTCGTCCATCTTGACGAAAGGATGCAGAACGAGGTCATATCGCGGACCGAGTTCGCCACGACTTGACCGGGCGAACGGACCGCGCGACGCGCGCGGCGGCGGCCTGTCCCGTTGGCCCGCGCGGCGAACCCTCGGCGGAATGCAAAGGTGAACTCATGATGAATGCGCGTGTTGCCACCGTCCCGGATCGCGACGTCGGCGAGCGTCTGGCTCCCCGAATCGCGGACCTCAGGCGCGAGATCATGGACCGGGGCGGGTCATTCGTGGAGCAGAACCCGTTTCTGCGCGACGTCGCCTTGTGGCGGGCGTCGCAAGCGGGCCGCTCGCGGGTGCAGGTCCGCGCGGCCTTTCTGTGCGAACTCGTGAAAGCGGCCCATATCGAGATCCCCGGTCCCTGGGGCCTTGCCGGCGACCACCTCCTCCTTCATGGAGGAACGGGTTTCGGGTTCTGCGAGGATCCCGCTCCCGATAAACTCGAGCGGATCAAGGAACTCGGCGTGAGGGAAGAGGAAATCGAGGGCATCCGCGCCACGGTCCGCCGCTGGACGAACGAGTCGATCTCGGCGCCGGGGGAGGCGTACGCGTTCGGCGAGGTCGATCCGCAGGGGTCGCCCGATCGCGGCGCGTGGCAGAACACCGATTCCCGGACGGTTTACTGGGCGAGTGGCTGGATCGAGAATCATTCCATCCGCGACTACGCGAAAGTCCTTCGCATGGGCTTTCGAGCGATCCGCCGCGACGTCGAGAGCCGTTTGGCGCGAACGGACCTGGCCGACCCGGATTTCCCGCGAAAAGAGAACTTCTGGCGCGCCGCCCTGCATATCTGCGACGCGGGAATCCTCCTGGGACAACGCTACGCGAAGCGGGCGAAGAGCATGGCCAAGGCGGCCGCAGACCCGGACGAAAGAGAACAACTCGTTCGGATGGCGGAGACCTGCGCTCGGGTCCCGGCCAAGGGCGCTCGCACGTTCTTCGAGGCGGTCCAGGCCCTGTGGCTTTCCCACATTCTCACGTGCGGCGAGGACGGCATCAACGCCAACTCGATCGGCCGCCTCGACCAGATTCTCTATCCCTGGTACGAGGCGGATCTGAAGGCCGGCCGCCTGACTCGCGCCGAAGCGGTCGAAATCATGGAAGAGCTGGCCTGCAAGCTCTTCCTGGATTACGACGTTCAGGCCATCACGCTCGGCGGCGTGGACCGCGACGGCAGCGACGCGACCAATGAGCTGAGCCACGTCATCCTCGAAGCGACGCGCAACGTGGAGTTCGTGCGCGACCTCTCCGTCCGCCTCCATCGCAACAGCCCGTCCGAACTGATCGACCGCGCCGCGGAATTGGTCGCCCGCGGGGGCGGCATTCCGTTTTTCTTCAACGACGACTGCTTCATCAAGGCCTTGGCCGATCGCGGCATTCCCCTCGAAGACGCGCGGGATTACGCCCCCATCGGCTGCATCGAACTCACCATTCCCGGACGGACGAACCCTCATGCCGTCTCCGGCTGGTTCAGCTCGGCGAAATGTCTCGAGCTTGCGCTTTTTGACGGACAAGATCCGCGTTCGGGCGTACAGCTCGGCCCGCAAACGGGATTGCTCTCCGACATGGAGTCATTCGATGATCTCTACTCGGCCTATTCCCGCCAGGTGGAGTTCTTCGCGCGGAGGATGGTGTACCACTGCAATCGCGGCGAACTGGCTCAGCGCGAGAGAGGACCGTTGCCGTGCTGGTCGCTGCTGACGGACGACTGCATCGAGCGCGGGCGCGACATCACCGACGGCGGCGCCGTGTACAACTACCATTCCGTTTGCTTTCTCGGCACGGCCAACACCGCCGACTCGATGATGGCCGTGAAACAGCTCGTTTTCGAGGAGAAGCGGATCGAACCGCAGGATCTTCTGGACGCGCTCCGGGGAAACTTCGAGGGTCGGGAGCCCCTTCGCCAGATTCTGCTCAAAGAGGCCCCGAAGTACGGCAACGACTGCGCCGAGGTGGACGCGATCGTGCGCCGCGTGAACAACGATTTCATCGATCTGATGGATCAGATGAGAAGTCCTCTGGGCGGGCGCTATTTCGTTCATCTTTTCTCGTTTCTCTGCAATATCGACTTCGGGAAAGGCGTCGGCGCCATCCCGGACGGACGGCGGGCGAACGAGCCGCTGGCCTACTCGCTCTCCGCCTACCAGGGACGGGATGAGAAAGGCCTGAGCGCCATGCTCAACTCGCTGGCGCGCCAGCCTCACGATCGCGCCGCCGGCTCGTCGGCCGCCATCATCGAGATCGACCCGATTCTCGTGAAAGGGCAAGGGGGCGCGCGGCGCCTGGCCCAGACGATCCGCAGCGCCATCGCCATGGGAATCGGGCAACTGCAGTGGAACGTCACGACCGTCGAGCGCCTGAAGCAGGCGCAGGAGGACCCCGAGAGGTACGGGAATCTGGCGGTGCGCGTCGCGGGCTTCTCTCAGCAGTTCAAGCGGATCAACAAAGAACTCCAGGACCACATCATCGCGCGAACCAAGCACCGGAGGTAGATCGCACGGCATGTCTGAAGCCGCCCCCCAAGTCCTCGCCGCCTCCAGTCTTGGCGCGGCGCCGTCCCCGTCCCGAGGCTATTCCGACGAAAAACCGCGGCGAGATCCCTTGTCGCCCGACGGGACAACGCCCGCCACGGCGCGCGTGGAACGCCTGCGACGGCGGATGCGCACCCCCGCCGGCGATCCCTCGCGCGGCCTCGCCGGGCACGCTCGCCATCGCGTGCTTCTGTCGCCGGACTGGTCCACGAGCCATCTCGAGGTCAGCATTCCCGAGCGCAAGGCCCACGCCCTCAAACTTCTCCTCGAACGCATGCCCGTTTTCATCGAGGACGAGGAACTCATCGTCGGCGCCCGCACCGTCCTGGGCCCCGTGCGGGAAGGCCAGACCCGCGTCGAGAATCCCAGCGTCGATCTTAGCCTCTACGCCTACCCGCGCTATCTTACCGAGACCGAACGCGCCCACGCCCGCGAACTCTTTGGCGGCCACGTTCCCGAGGGCCGTTCCAAGGCCCATTTCGTCGGCGGGTTCGCGAAGGCGCTTCGACTGGGATTCGGCGGAATTCGCCGGGAGGCGCATGAGCGCCTCGAACAAGAGACGAGCCAAGAGAAGCGCGACTTCCTCCGCGCGGTCTGCGTCGCCTATGAAGGCGCCTCGCTCCTGGCCGAGCGCTACGCCCGCCTGGCCGGCGACATGGCGGAGGATGCCGCGGCGCCGCGCGACGAAGAGCTCCGACGCATCGCCGCCGTCTGCCGCCGCGTCGCCAACGAGCCGCCGCGCGATCTCCACGAGGCGCTTCAGCTATTCTGGTTCACCCACCTCGTTCTCCTCATCGAAAACCACGTCCTAGTTTCCTACGGCCGCTTCGATCAACTCATCGAGCCATTCTGGAGCGCCTGCCCCCCTCCTGATGCGCAGGAGCTGCTGGACTGTCTCACGATCAAGCTGAACGACCTCGCCGACGTGGGGGCGCGCGCCGCCTTGATCTCGGGCGCGGACAACCTCGTGCTGTCGGGCTTGCGGCCAGACGGCGCCGACGCGACGAACGCCGTCACTTACGCCTGTCTGGACGCTCTGGATCACACGCGGCTGGAGGGCCCCATGCTGGCCGTCCGCCTGCACCGGGATTCGCCCGCGCGGCTTCTGGGGCGCGCCTGCGATCTCATTCGCCAGGGACTTGGGCAGATTGCGTTCTATAACGACGACGTGTTCGTTCCCGCGCTTGTCGCCGCCGGTCTGCCGGTCGAAGCCGCACGCAACTACGTCCTGGATGCCTGCCAGGACGTTCTCATCGAAGGCCAGTCGGATTTCTACCTCGGCGGCGCCGTCGGACTCACGGAAACCCTGATCGACACGCTTGACGCCATGGACGGAGGGGCGGACTTTGCCGGTCTCCTCGCGGCGTACAAGAGCCGGATTGCGACCGCCATCGAGACCGCGGCGCGCGGCTACGTCGAGTCTCTCTCGCTCCCGCAGTTCTCGCCGCTGCCGTTTCTTTCGGGCATGATCGACGACTGCGTCGCCAAGGGGCTCGACCTGACGGCGGGGGGGTGCAGGTATCGCGACAAAGGCATGTTCATCATGTCCCCGGTCAACGCCGCCAACAGCCTGGCCGCGATCAAGCGGGTCGTCTATGACGATCGCGCCGCCACGCTGGACGAGGTGCGCGAGGCCTGCCGCGCGAACTTCGAGCATGCGGAATCGCTCCGTCGGCGTCTCCTCGCCGCCCCGAAATGGGGCAATGACGACGACTACGTCGACTGCATTGCGAAGGACGTCATTGAGTTCGCGTGCCATGAGATCGCGAAGCGCCGCATCGACGACGAAGCGCGCTTCCTCTCGGGCATCCACCAGCCGCACCAGGTCGCGGTTGGCGCCCGCGTCGGCGCCACCCCCGACGGACGCCGCGCCGGCGAGGCGTTCCCCGTCACACTCGCGCCCGCCAACGGGACGGAGCGAAACGGCCCCACCGCCGTTGTCCGCTCCGTCACGAAAATCGACCCGATGGTCTGCCAGTGGAACCACGCCTTGACGCTCAGTTTCTCGCCTTCGGCGCTGACGGCGCGCGACGCCGACGGGGAGCGGGGCGAGGATTGCGCGTGCGCGCGTCGCGACGCGGGCAAGTTCGAAGCCCTGCTCCGCGCCTATCTCGCCCTGGGCGGCGGGCAGTTGCAGTGCAACGTCATCGATCCGGATACGCTTCGCGAGGCCCAGCGCCATCCCGAACGCCATGCGCACCTCGTGGTGCGGGTCTGGGGGTTCTGCGCCCGCTTCGTCGATCTAACCAAGGAATACCAGGACGACCTCATCGCTCGCACCGCCCACGCGCTCTGAAAGGAACCGCGGCCCCGCCCGCCCAGCGCGGCCGCCGTCACGCATGATGTCTCTCACCGGCCGGATTTTCGAGATCCAACGCTTCTCCATCCATGACGGCCCCGGCATCCGCACCACCGTCTTCATGAAGGGCTGTCCCATGCGCTGCATCTGGTGCCACAACCCCGAAGGCATCAGTTCGAAGCCGGATCTTTCCTTCCTTCCGGACAAGTGCATCGGTTGCGGCGCCTGTCTCCGGCTGTGCCGGAACGAGGCCCACCGAATCGAAGAGATGCCGTCTGCCGACCCGGAGAAAGCCAGCGACTCGGGAAAGCCCGGCGAGGTCCGCAAGGTCCACGTGCTCGACCGCACGCGATGCGTCGTGTGCGGCGCCTGCGCGACGGAGTGTTACGCCAAGGCCCTCGAGTTGGCTGGCCGCGAGGTCACGGTCGATGAAGTGATCGGGGAAGTGGTGCGCGACCGGCCGTTCTACGAAACGTCCGGCGGCGGCCTCACCCTTTCGGGCGGCGAGCCGCTGTTTCAGATCGACTTCGCCGAGGCCCTGCTTCGAAGGGCGAAGGAGGAGCGTCTCCATTGCTGTATCGAAACGTGCGGCTTCGCGGAATGGGGCCGTCTCGAGCGCCTCCTGCCCTTGGTCGATCTCTTTCTCTATGACTGGAAGGAAACGGACCCCGACCATCACGCCGAGTTCACCGGCGTGTCCAATGACTTGATCCTTCGCAACCTCCGCGCCCTCCACGAGCGGGGCGCGACCATCCGCCTGCGATGTCCCATCATCCCCGGATGCAACGACCGCGACGAGCATTTCGCCGGCATCGCGTCCCTGGCGGGCGAGCTGCCCAATCTGGAGGGGGTCGAGCTGATGCCCTACCACCGTCTCGGCCAAAGCAAAGTCGGGCGTTTCGGCTTCGAGCGGACCGGCCGCCCCACGCCTGAGTCGCCCGCGAATGAGGCCGTCAGTGGGTGGAACGAGTCTTTGCGCCGGAGACTTAAGGAAGCGGGCGCCCGCGAGGACGTTCTGATCGTCCCCTGAGCCGCCGGCCCGCTGCCCCTGGGTTCCGTGCTTCGGATTCCCCCGCCGATGGGCCGCTATATCGCGGGCGGTCGAGCATCCGGGCGGCGCACGTAGTGGGGCTTCAGCCGGATCGGATCGTCGACCGCTCCTTCTCTGAAGCGCTCCAAGGCCAGCGCGGCCACCTCGAACGGCAGGTTCCCGTCCGTGAACGGGAAGAACCTGGCTTGACCTTCGAGATCCTGCTCGAAGATCTCCTCGTAGCGTTCGGCGCCGTCTCCCACGAACCACACAACTGGGTCTCCGTCGTCGGCGCCGGCCTCTTCCTGAAGCAGCCGGCGCGCAAGGCGGCTCGGGCGCACGACCATGTCGTCAGTTAGACGCCGAAGCCGGACAGGCCGCGCCGGCGCGGCCGGCAGCGCGTGTTCCGGGTGCGCCTGGCCCAAGGTTGGCGGCGGCGGGAGCGTGGCGGCATTCGTCCCGTCGCGAACCGACTCGGGTTCTCGCGTTTCGTCGATCCGTCTTTCCGCAACCTGGAAAAGGGCCGTGTAGACTTCCCCGCGGCGGGCGTCCGTTACCGCCGCGACGAGGTCCCCCTTCGCGGCGCTTCGCCGCCCGGCAAGAGCGAGAGAGGCCACCGCCTCCAAAGTGGGCACACCCACGAGCGCCGGCCCATGGCCCGTCCCCGAGTTGCTCCACGCCAAGGTCTTGGCGATCGAGAGGCCGACCCGGACACCGGTAAAGAGTCCCGGTCCGGTTGACACGGCTACGAGGTCGAGATCCTCGGAGCGGCAATCGCACTGAGACAGGAAACGATGAACGGCGGCGAGAATCTCACCGCTCGCCCCGCGCGGCGCGAAGGGTCCGGCGCTCTCGCGAACGTCGGAGGAGAGGAAGCCGACGCCGCCGAAGTACGTGGCGGTCTCAAGAGACAGGATCTTCATGCAACGCCCCCACCGGCAGCCGACTTGCCCGTGGGACGCGCGCTTCTCAGGCGGTCGAGAATGATCGATGCGGCGGAACGAACCGACAGATGGTTCCAATCCGTAGGGCCCCAAATGGGCTCCAGCACGTAGTCGGCTTCAGCCATAATCTCATCGACCAATCCGTACCCGGTGCCAAGAATGAGGCAGATGGGCTCGCGGTCCTTCTCGATCTTCTCGCGCAGGACTTCGTAAGTAAGGGCGAAGGGGAATCTTCGCGCGGACGTCACCGCGAACTTGGGCGGGGCGCCCCAGAGCTCGGTCAGACGGCGGTCCACGGCGCCCAGGTCCGGCACGACGGCGATGGTTTCCAGCGCCTCTTTGCGCGTGATATTGTACCCGGCGCCGAAACCCTCGGTCCAGTGAGCGATCATCTCGCGGGCGAACTCCTGCATTTCGGGGACCCCATGGACGATGAAGTAGGGCGCGACGTCATACGTGCGAGCCGCGCGCGCGATGTCGTGGATGTCGAGGTTTGTCAGCGAAGTGGCAACCACGCGGCCGGCCTTGTTGTAGACGGGATAGTGGACGAGGGCGATAGCGAGCGGCATTGTCAGGGGTTCCGGGGTCTGCGCGCGACGATGCAAAGGCCGATGCCTTTGTCGAGAGGCGTCACGCTCCGCGCGAGGCCGTTCGCGACGCCAAAGAGAAGGTCCGCCATCTTGCGAGCGCGGGGGCGGTCGGCCAGCAGGCGATCCAGCGCGAGGAGCGCGCGCAGGATCGGATTGCGGCGCGAGTAAGCGTTGTCGAACCGTTTCAGCAACTCGCCTTGGGGAAGAAAATACCAGACGAAGTCCGCGCGCGCCCACTCGATCTCGAAGCCGTGGCGGCGAAAACGCTCGAGAGAAGCCCGAGGCATCTCGGCCCCGACGTGGCCGTCCAGGTCGATCATCTGTTTCTGAAAGAAGCCGGGGTCGCCCCGCGCGTAGCGGAAGAGGGCGCCGGCGCTGTCGGTCTCGATCTCGTGGAGCATGACGCCCCCGGGCGCCAGGAGGCGCCGCATCTCGTTGTAGACGGCCTCCTTCTCCTCGAAGGGAATGTGGCCCAGGAAGTTCGAGCTGACGATGGCCTCGAAACTCGCGTCGGGGAAGGGAAGGCGCGCGGCCGAAGCCTGGAGGGCCGCCGCGTAGACCGCGGCGGCGTTGCGCAGGGACCCGAATGAGAGATCCACGCCCACGACTTCAGCGCCGTGGCGGAGGAGCTCCGTGTTGCCGCCGCCGCAGCCCAGATCGAGTATGCGGCGATGGTGGGGCGTCAGACGGCGGCGCAGCATCGCCGCGTACTGCAAGTCCAAAGCCCAACGCAGGCGAAGCCAAAGAAAAAGCCGCCCAACCCGCGTCCCGGGGGGGCATATCGCGTACGTCCCGGGGAAACGTCCTTCGTAAAACGGATCGTTCTCTTTCAGGAAACACACGACGCCTTGGCGGATGGGAAACTGCTTCGCGCAATGATCGCAGCGCCAGGCGTCTTCCCGGGGGGCCTCGCATCCTTGAGATTGCGCCGCCGGCGCTAGCGCGGCGCGGCGCCCGGCGGAGTTGTCCCCGCTCGACGCTTCGCGGGGTCCTGGGACCCGCCGCAGTTCGCTGCAGCACTGAGGGCAAATCAGCTCCATGCATGCGATAGTCAAGGCCTGGATCGGGGAAAGTCAATTGGAAAGTAGAGACATGTGGCGCCAACGAGCGGGAGAATCGTTCTTGACTTGGGTTGGGCCCGCGGCCATCATGGAAAGCGGGACGGGCGGGGTTCTTGCCCGCCTTGCGTCCAGTTGAACGTTTCTTTGCGGTTTGAGGCGGCGAGGGCATGGCGTCACGTTTGCTGAAGGCTTTCCTCTGGGCGCAACGGGGCCTTCTGGTGTGGGGCTTCTTCGCGTTGGCGGTCGTAGCGGGCTGGTGTTTCCTGAACCGCGAGGCGATCGCCGCCTACTTTCAGCAGTGCCATCAACGCAACGCGTTGTGGGAAAAGGTCGAGCGACTGGAGGGCGAGGTTAAGCGCCTCGAGCACGAACGCGACGTTCTGGCCGAGGGAGGGTTCGGGCGCGAGAAGGCGGCGCGCGAAGCGCTCCGCCTCCACAAGCCCGGCGAGGACGTCCTCTATCTCGAACTCCCCGA
>DATKZW010000728.1:0-2645 GCA_035527775.1 Sumerlaeia bacterium
CTCCGACGACGCGGGTCCGAACATGCTGCCTGTAGGCCTGGTCAAAGACTTCGCCCATGTCTTTGCGCTTCTTCGCCGTTTCCGTCTCGCCGCCGGCTTCCGGGACGAAGCGCTCGATCAGTTTCTCGATGGTTCCCTCGCGCAGCGCCCTCAGCGCCGCCTCACGCTCGGGCTTCTCTCGGATCGCGTCGATGGACGTGAAACGGCCCCGGATTTCCTCTTCGACGGCGCCGACGGTTTCCGGGTCCGGTTCGCGGGGCTCAAAGGTCATTTTCGCCCGTCCGCACTCGGCCACTAGGCGGTCGATCCTCTCGACGACGGTTGCGATCTCGTCATGGCCGCGGCGCAAGGCGTCGAGAATGACCTGCTCGCTCACGCCCTTCGAGCCGCTTTCCACCATGTTGATGGCTGAGCGCGTGCCGGCCGCCACGACATCAAGATCCCCCTCGTCTCGTTGCGCGAACGTCGGATTCACAACAAACCGTTCCGCCACGCGCCCTATCCGCGCGGCGCCGACAGGACCGGCGAAAGGAAGATCGGAGATGGAAATGGCGGCCGAAGCCGCGATTAGGGCCGGTATCGCGGGAGGATTGATCTGGTCCATGGACAGGACCGTCAGGAAGACCTGCACCTCGTACTTGAACCCTTTGGGGAACAGGGGACGGATGGTGCGATCGATGAGACGGGCGTTGATCGTCTCCGGAGTTCCCGGTCTTCCCTCCCGGCGGAAGAAATTGCCCGGTATTCTTCCAGTGGCGTAATGCTTCTCTCGGTAGTCGACCATCAAAGGGAAAAAGTCGAGCTGCTCGGACGGCTCTTTCGAGTGAACGACGTTCGCCATCACCACCGTCCCGCCGATCTTGGCCAGCACGCTGCCTGCGGCTTGACCCGCGACGCGGCCCGTTTCCAGGACCAGTTCCCTGTCTTCTCCGAAAGGGATAGTTACCGTGTGTATCATTGCTTCTTGCCTCCCTGCCGGTTCCCAAGCCACAGAGGCCGCGACAAGACCGCGCGCGCCAGCGTCTTCCCAACCCCTCGAAATCAGCCGAAGACGACGGGGGGGGAAACAGGACGGGTCAGGCGCAACACCGGACCTCTCTCGGCCGGGCCATTGCCTTTCAGGTTTTTCGGGGTTTTAAAACTCAACGTCCAAGGAGCGGGAACCCCGCGGGGCCCTGGGGCCGCGGTACAAGCAAGATCCTTGGGCGCTCAATTTTAAAATCCCGAAAGCATGCTCGGCAAATGGCGTGGGAGCCGGCTGTCGTATGGTATGTGATAGGACCTTGCCCCATCCAAGGACGGGGCCCCCGCGCCGACGCGGGGGGTCCGGACTTCCCTTGTGGGTTTCCCCCTTCGCTCCCGCTCCATCCCGACCCGGCGGACGGGCGGAGTGTGGCGGGATTATGGGTGCAGGCTAGCGACGGAGCCCCAGGCGCCCGATCAACGCGCGATAGCGCTGGACCTCGGTACTGGCCAGATAGTTCAGCAAACGCTTGCGCTTGCTAACGAGCACCAAGAGGCCCCGCCGCGAATGGTGGTCCTTCGCGTGGCTCTTAAAGTGCTCGGTTAGGTTGTTGATCCGTTCGGTCAGGAGAGCCACCTGCACTTCCGGCGAGCCCGTGTCCGTTGGGTGCGTCTTGTACTCTTCGATGATCTTTCGCTTCTCTTGCGGCAGAATCGACATATCCGGTCTTACCTCCCGGGGAGCGGAAATGATGATGTTCCCTAAGCCTCGCGCCGGTCCGCCCGCCAGCAACTGGCCATTAGAACAGAAAGAGCGAGGGGTGTCAACCGGAAACAACAGCAACAAACAGCAAGGGCCCCGAGCAGTTCCGCGATGCGCTCCGTTCGACGCCCGGGATGACGGGGCCCGAAGCCCCCACGCGGGGCTGGCGCGAGAGGCGCAAGTCCTCCCATTCCAGACGTATGCCTCTTCCGCTTCATCGTGGGAAGGCATTGAGGTCCGGAGCGGGATCTGATCACTCGCGGCCGCCGTCGCGTCCTTTGCCGGTCCGGCTTCTCCCGAAGCGAATGCGCCGGCGGGTTGTCCCGCCCGTGTTTGGCTTGGAGGATGCCTGGGGAGACGGCTTCTTCGGCGTCGGGGGTCCCGGCTCGCTCCTCTTCGGCGTCGCCTCCGGCTTGGCAGCCCCCTCCGGGCTTGTCCGCTGCCGGCGCCGTCGTCTTCTGCGGCGGGACCTTCCGGGCTTGTCTCCCTCCTCCCCGTCTGACGGGGCGACCCCAACGGACTGGGCGCCCGCGCCTCCCCCGACCTCCTCTCCCGGGGAAGAGTCCGTCTCCGGGCTCGGGCCGACGGCCTCATCCTCTCTGGCCACGGTTTCCTCCACAGAGGCCGGGAACTGGCTCTTCGGAGAGGGTCCTCGGGCCGCGCCGCCCAAGGGGGCTTCATCGGGGGGGGCCTTGGCGACGTCCCCGATCGAGAGCGCATGGTCGTCTTTGATGCACCATAGGGAGGCCTTTTTCCCCTCTTCCCCGTCGGTTGGCTCCATCGTCGCAAGCCGGCAAGCGGGGATGACCGTCAACTGTCCTTCCGTGTTCACAACGTTGAGGGTTCGGGTCAGAAGATTCCTATCGACAACCCTCAGCTCGCCGTGTTCGGCGGACTGGATCAGCGAGCCGACGGGGGG
>DATKZW010000729.1:0-10127 GCA_035527775.1 Sumerlaeia bacterium
TCCCGTTTTCAGACTGCCTCGGAACCTCGCAGGCGCTTTCGCTCCACGGGGCACGAGAGGAAGCATCGACCACAGGCCAGGCAGTGTCCCGCCTCGGCCTCATACTCCCTTCTGGCCCGGCGCGAGAGGATCGAGGCGATCTTGAGTCCCGCCGCAAGCCCGCACCACAGGCCGAAGAGCGTCGAGCCAGTTCGGAACCGGTCGCGGATCCTGCGGGCGTCCTCGAAGAGGTCCTCGATGGGAATCCCGGTTGCGCGAAAGGCGTTGCTCTGAAGCGTGCGCTCGGGGGTTTTCTCCGACTCCTCGAGCCAGACGCGCTCGGCCACCTGAACGAGATAGTGCGCGCGGGAGAGGGCGGGGGCGGCGAGGAGTCCCGCCAGGCCGCCCAGAAGAGCCAGCGAGAGGATCAGCCAGACAGAGACGGCGCGCCGGTCGGTCATTGTTGCGCGTCCTCCTCCCCTTCGCGAATGGCGCCGAATGGACACGCGTCGGCGCAGAGCCCGCAGGCGACGCACCGGTCGGGCGTGATCGTGGCGCGCTTCACCGCGAAGCGCGACAACATGCCCAGCAACGCTCCATAGGGACAGAGATAGCGGCAATAGGGACGCCCGACGAAGAACGACAGGAGAACAACGGCGCCGCTCCAGACCCAGATGTGAAACCGGCCCGACATGCGAAAGAACGAGACGAAAGGATCGTAGCGGCAGATGAAGTAGCCGGCGCCCATCGCGGCGAGGAAAACGGCCAGGCCGAGATAGAAATAGCGCAAGAGACTCAGCCCTTCATCGAGCCATCGCGGGACGCGGACGGGTTTGAGCAGCGCGAGATCCTGGAGCGCGCCGAAGGGGCAGACCCCCGAGCAGAAGACTCTGCCGAAGAGCAGCGCGAAGAGAAGCGGAAAGGCAAAGAAGGCGAGCACGACCCAGGGCAGAACGTAGGTCGTGTCGAAGAGCGCGCGCGCAACGTTCTGGATCGCGCCGATGGGGCAGACGCAGCCTTTTCGATAGAATCCGAAGTACAGGAGCGACGCGACGGACAGCCAAACCATAGCGCGCCGCCGCCGCCAGCGGAGCGCGATAAGAGCGGCCAGCGTCAAGGCGACGGTCAAGGCGAACGTGTCGACCCACGCGAGCCACCCCGCCCGCGGTTCGGCCTGGTAGGATTCCGGGTACGTGTAACCCTCGCCCAGATCGGGGGGCGGAGAGAAGTACTCGACCCCCGTCGAAGCGATGGCGGGCAATAGACAGAGGAGGACGAGACAGGCGCGTAGGAGGGTTTGGCGTCCGCTCAAAGGTTGGCTCCCAGACGCGGGATGTACGGCTTGTTGGCGGGAACGCGAACGAAGGCGTTCGACGGGCACGCCGCCGCGATCGAGCACTCGTTGCAGTTGAGGCAGAGGTCGTGGCGCACCTGGAGATAGAGCGAGCCGTTGCCGAACTGCGTGCAGCCCTTGACGCAGCGCGCGCAACCGATGCAGCGGCTTTCGTCGATCTCATAGGAATAGTAAGGATCGATCTCTCTTTGTCGCACGATGGCGCCGACGGGGCAGAGCTGATTCTCCGCGCCCTCGTCCGGCGTAATGAATTTCGGCTCGAGAAAGCCCGAGCAGAGCTCGCAGTAGCCGCACATCTCGAAGGCGTGAAAGCACTTGACGGCCGACTGGTCTCGCACGCAGTGAGTCGCGCATTGGCCGCACTGGTTGCACTTGTTCGGATCGATCTGCCACACCATTCCGGCGCGCGCGTTGCGCGCGGCGAGCCCGCCGGCGACGCCGCCGACTATCAGCAGCCCCACCCCTCGGCCGCAATGGGCGAGGAACTCGCTTCGGGTGAGTTTCTTTTCTTCGCTCATCTTCTCAGAGAACCCACGCGGACGCGCCTTCAGGCGGAATTGGGGACGAGTTCAAAGAAATGGATTCTCCCTCCCTTGGGGTCCAGAAGCGCGACGCGGCTCTTCGAGTCCACCGCGAGATCCATCCCCTTCGTTCTGTCGTGACACCCCGGTCCCTGTCCCGTCAAGGCCGCCGTCGATTTCCCGGTTCGGATTCCGCAGCGCGCAAGGCCTTCGGTGTCCAGACACGCCAGAAGGTTCCCCGATTCGTCGTGGACCTTCAGGCGCGGAATGCCCTTTTCCGTCGTCACCACACGCCCGTCGGGGAAGACGCCGAGGTTCGTGGGGTTGCAGCAGCCGCAGAAGCAATCCGGGGCGGCGCCGGGCCGTCCCCAATGGCCCACGAGGTCGCCGCCGGCGTTGTAGCGCTCCACGCGATGGCGGGCCGTGTGGCCCACGTAGAGAAAGCCCTTGCCGTCCACGGCGCAGTCAAAGTACGGACTGGGCACGCGAAAGTCGCCCCGCTCGTCCACGAAATCTCCATCGATCGCGAAACGCAGGAGTTTGCGATTCCCCGCGTCGGCTATGTAGAGCGTGTTCTCCCAAACCGCCAGACCCGTCACGATCCCCAGCTGCCCCGGCTTCTCCCCCTTCTCACCCCACGCGGCCAGCCGTTCCCCGGAGGGGGCGTACTTCTCGATGCTTGTCTCAAGACCGGCGTAGATGCGTCCTTCCCCGTCGACGGCTACACACGACGCCGGGGCCGAGGACTCGATGGATCGCACGTGTTTCCCAGCGGCGTCCCATACAGCGACGCCGGTTCCGCCCGCCACGTACAGACGGTCTTGAGCGTCGATGGCTATGCCCAGGGGCGCGGGGATGCGCGAATCGAGGCTCCCGGCGTGCTTCAGGAGGAAGGAAGGACGTTCTTGTTCCCGCCCGGCGGCATCGGCGCGTCCGGGGGCGGCTTGCGGTTCGGCAGACGCGAGCCGCCGCCCGGCAAAGAGGAACGCGGCCGCCTCCCCACACCAGCCGAGAAACCGCTTCCGTGACAGTCCCTCTTCCTTTTCTTCCCTCACCGGCCCCGCCGACCTCATCGGCCGGCCCTCCTTTCGGCAAAAGTCCCCTCTCTCGTCCCTACTCGACCGAGAGATCAACACATATCATCTCAGTCAGGTCCCGCAAAATCAAGCGTCCTTCGGCCACGGCCATCGGCCCCCAGGCGTCGTGTCCGCTGAGGAGCTTCGCTCGGGCCAACTCGCGATAGCCGCTCGGATCGGCTTCGGCCAGGTGCAGCGTTCCCTCTTGGTCGTCCAGCGCCAGCATCAGATCATTCACAATCAGATAGGGTCCGAGCCCGAAGCGGCTCCTTCCGCCGCTGCTCCAGAGACGCCGGCCTTCGAGCGTCAGGCATACCATCTCGGCGTTCGGCTTTGGCTCGACGGCGAAGAGATGGCCCTTGTAGAGCACGGGAGTCTGCTGATCCGACCCGAACACGGCGCTCGCCAAACGGAAAACCTGCTCGACCTTGATCGCGTCGCCTTCCGCCTTCAGACGAATCATCATGCACCCCGCGTCGTATCCCCCGGTAAGAAAAACGCGGTCCTCGCCGACGACCACGGGGGACGGGATGTTGGCGATCTTGATTCTCCATTCCGGGAGTTCCCACAAGACGCGCCCGTCGTCGGCCGCCACGCCGACCGCGCCTTTCTCCGCGCAGTAGATGTATTGACGCTTTCCGTCGAAATCCATCGGCGTGATCGAACTATGCGTCATCCCGTAGTCGTCGTACTGCGGGGGCGTGACCCAGAGCGTCCTGCTCGAAGCCAGCTCCACCGCCATCATGAGCGGCTTCGCCCCCGGCGCCAGGATCACGCGGTCGCCCTCAATGAGCGGGCACTGCCCGGCGTACCAGAGGGGCGCCTTCGTTCCGTGCTCCGCGACCAGGTCCTTTCTCCAGACGAGCTCTCCTGAAACGGCGTCGAGACAATGGACGTGGCATTTGGGACCGATCGTCACCACGAACTCATCGGCCCCGCCGACACGATCGCTCACCGCGGGAACGGTCCGCGACATGCCGTGGTTGCGCTTGACGCTGACGGAGTAGGTGTAGCGCCAGATCTCCTCGCCCGTGTCCAGGGAGAGGCAGCGGACGGCGTCTTCCTCTTTCTCGCGGTCGTAATCTATGAGATAGACGCGACCCTTGTGGATCGCGGCGCCCGCATGGCCTTCGCCCACCCTCACGCGCCACAGGACGGGCGGTCCGTCGGGGGGCCATGAGCGGGCGATCCCTCGCGACGTGGCCGCGATGTTTTCGCGGGCGGCGCCGCGGAATTGGGGCCAGCTGCCGGAATGGTCGGAGGGCTGCCCCGAACCCGGGATCAATGTGCCGGGATTGACGAGGGATTCTCCCCTCATCCGGGACAAGGCCTTCCGTATGATCGGCGCTCGGACAGAAACGCGCAACGGCTCATCGAGCCGCAGCCAGAGCATGAAGAGTCCCACGCAAACCCCCGCCGCGGCCAGCGGGAGCAACGCAAGAATGGTTTCCCGACTATGAAAAAAACGGCGGGGCCGCGTCATGGCAACCCTTCTATGTCGTTTGGTCCCGAGATGGGCAGGCCCGTGCTCTCTTCGTCACAGCCGAGGGCGGTTATTCCCCTATACAGTACAGCCGCTCCAGTCCCCGGATGTAGAGTCGTTTGCCGTCGGGCGTGGGGGTCGCGCGGAAACGCTCCGGGAGGAGGTTGACGCCGATCTCTTTGTACTCGCGTCCCGGTTCGAGAAGGAGCGTGTCGCCCGTGTCGCGGCTCACGAGAAGGCGCTTCCCCGCGAGCGTGATGCTCGGGAAGACCGTGCCGCGTCCGGAGATCTTCTTTTCAAAGCACAGGGCGCCGGTCTTTGTGTCGATGGCCCTCAGAACGCCGACTTCGTTGATGACGTAAAGCAGGCCGTCATGGACCAAAGGCGAGGCGTAATAGCGATTGCCGCTCCTCATGCGCTCCGGGACGTTCTCCCACACCGTCTCCGTCCGGACCTTGCCCCCTTCGGCGGGGACAAGCCGCACCGCCTTGTCGCCGCCCTCGTCCACCGCGAAGACGACCCCGTCGTGAATTACGGGGTTGCCATACGGCAGCTCGAAAAGACCCTCGGCCAGTTTCTCGCCGTCGCTCACGCGCACGACGTCGCCTTGGGGCGTCACGACGACTCTCGTCGAGCCGACGCTGGTCACGGCGGCGGTCCCGAAAGCCGAGGCCGCCAGCGTCCGCCAGATCTCCTTCCCCGTTTTCGGATCGAGGGCGATCAGGTGAAAGATATGGACCAGAAGTTTTCCATCAACGAGGAGGGGCGAAGCGCTGTGGCCCCAGTCGTTTATGTCGCGCGACCTTTCCAGGATGTTGCGCCACCCGCGGTTCCCTTCGAGGTCGTAGCAGACAACGACGCCCGTGCCCAAGACCATATAGACGGACCCGCCGTCGCTGACGGGGGTTGCGCTCGTGTAGCCGTTCACTTGCGTCTGGGTGGGCGCCTTCGCATAGCGGACCAAGGGCTCGCGTTTGTCGACGAGGTCCATGATCTCCTTCCTCAGAACTCTCATCCTGGCCTTGAGATCCGGATCGTTCGGGTTGAGAAACCGCGCGTGCCACAACTTCCGCCATTCGCTCTTAAGGGGACTGAGTTCTTTCCAGAGAGCATCGGCTTGCTCCGCGTTCGCGTCGATTTCCGACTTTTGCTCCTCGCTAACCAAGTCCTTCCAGTCGTTGCTTCGCTCCCACAGGACCTTCCCGTCCTCGCGACTCACGCACACGAGGCTCGAAGGCTCGGCGCTGACGAAGATCCGGTCGCCCACCACGACCGGCGAGGCGTTGCCCCATTTCGAGATGGGCGTCGACCACACGACGTTCTTTTCCCCCGACCAGGTCGTCGGCGGTTGGGCGGATGGGAACCGGCCCGTGCCGTCGCCGCGCCATCCGACCGTTGGGGACGCCGACGCGGCAGACGCCACAAGCATTGCGAGAAGCGCTCCCGGAAGGGTCCCTCCTCGGATCATCGTTCTCCCCGCCTTTCGACGGTTAGCCGGGCGCACGCTCACGGCCCGGATTCCGCTGATGCTAAGCGAAACCGGCCTTCTCCGCAACCTGCTTCTCCGTCTTCGCTTCCCGCGGGGCTGGCGACAGGAACGGCTACGCTTCGGTCTTGAGAGCGTTCAGGGAGGGTCGCCGAAGGACCGCAGCGGCGCTCACAGCGGCTGCCGCCGTCCCAAAAGCAAGGATCCCGAAAAGCGTGACAATCAGGCTCGGCCAAGACGGCGCCACCGACCGGGAGAAGAGAGCGGGGGCGACGGCAACCAGAGCGCAGACGGCGCCGGCCGCCATGCCGGCAGCGAGGAGCAGAAGATTCTCGGAGACAGCGAGCCAGAGCAAGGCGCCCAGGCGGTAGCCGAGGACGCGAAGCAGGGCGAGCTCGCGGCGACGCTCGATGAGATTTCGCGCCAGAGCCAGAGCCAATCCCAACGTGCCGAGCATCAGGCCCAGCCCCCCGAGGCTTTGGAAAGTCGCCAGGTATGTGTTCTCCACCTCCATCAAGGCGCGCAGCTTCTCCACCGTTTCCGTGGCATCGAACCCGAAGTCCTCGAGGGCGGATTCCATCGCCGCGGCCAGCCTGGGCGCTTTCTCTTGCGGCGCCTCGATGGCGAAGTAGCGCCGTCCGCTTTCCGTCGGCGCCACGCGCTTGAAGTTGCGCTCACCGATCAGGAGCTCGCTCTGGAACAGGCTTTTCTTCAGAAGCCCGACAAAGCGCAGCCGATGGCCGGCCATTTCGATCTCCTTGCCGAGACCCGAATGGAGCAGCCAGACGACGGTATTGTAGTCGCCCATGGCAGGTACCGCCCCGTCCGGCAACTGACGGCGCAAGAGCATCCAGGGATTGCGAGACTCGGGCTCCTTGCCCGCCTCGCTCGCGGCGAAGAGAAAGCCCCCCCGCTCGATGAAATCATCCGGCGCGCCGAGGAGCCTGGGTTGTCCGGCGCGGTAGAGATTGAGGCAACTGGCGTCGTCGCCGGCTCGAAGGCGCAGAGCATAAATGGTCGCGTCCTCCAGAAGGTCGGCTTCCACGCCCGCCTCCCGCAGCAGAGCTTCCACGGGCCGGTAGATCGGGAGGGCGGATTCCGCGACGAGCGCGAAGCCGCCCGAACCGGATTCCTTTCCCGGTTGGGAAGCGGGCGTCTGACGATTGGCGCCGACCGCGACGATGAGAAACGTGGAAGTGGCGACGAGCCCGACCACGAGCAGGCTGCGGCCTGGATTGCGGCGGGCCGCGCTCACGCCGAGGCGGGTCAGCGTCAGTGCGGCGGCCTTCTTGTGGCTGGATTCCCGGGTATTCAGACCTCCGCCCCCAAGCCATGTCGCGAGAAAGCACAGCGCGGCGGCCAGGAGGGCGGCCCCCGTCGCGAAGAAGAGCGCGGCCTGGGTCTGAGCGGACAAGGCGGGGGCGGCCAGAACAAGGACGAGAGCCAGGAGGGAGAGAGCAACGCCCGCCCAGAGTTTCCCTCGTCCGCGCCGGACGCCTGACGGGGACTCTTCGCGGGATTGCCCGCTCAGGAGGACGCGCGCGGGAACTCTCAGCATCCGCCGCACCGCGAGGAAGATCGACGCCATCGCCACGAGCCATCCCCCGCCGAAACCCGCCAGCAGGGCCGCCGGGGAGAGGCGGAAGCGCAAGAAAGGCTCGGCGACGGCGCCCACCCACCAGGTATTGAGTCCGTAGACCAAGACGCGCGCGTAGAACACGGCGAGACCGATTCCCGCGAGGCCGCCCGCCGCCGCCACAACCGCCCCTTCGGCGAGAAGCAAGGATCTGGTCTTGCCCGGGGCAAAACCAGCGGCGGACAAAACGCCCAGTTCGCGAGCGCGCCCCTCGACCCCCAGGCGAAAGAGGATCTGGATCATCATCGCCGCCGAAAGGAGGAGGAAGAGGCTGAAGCCGACGAACAGCCCTCCGAAGTCGGAAGATCCGCGACTCGCCCGGAGGCTCTCTTCTTTGACCGGTTGAAATGAGAGTCCGGCCCGCGCCGGATCGAAGCGATTTCGGATCTGGCGAATCACCGCGTCCTGATCCTGCTCGCCGAGACGCCAAACAAAGGACGTGACGCGCCCATAGCGGTTGGCCCAGAGCTCCTGGCCCGTCTCGAGCGAGACGAGGATCTTGGGCGCGGTCCGGTAGGTCTGCCAGTACTCCTCGTCCGCGGGGCGAACGCGGTTGAGATCCAGAGGGAAGGGCGGGGCCCAGTCGCCCATGCTGTCGGCGTCCGTTACGCCCGGAAAGTCCGGAATCAGGAACTGGGAGACGCGGGGATCTTCCATTGGAAGGATGCCGGCTACTCTGAGGCTGGCGCTGGTCTCGACAAGCCGACCGTCCGGTTCGTGCAGGAAATACGTGAGGGCAACGTCCTCTCCGGTCTTTGCGCCGAGATCCTCGGCGGCCCATGCGTTTAGAAGCGCTTCCCCGCTTCTCACCGAAGGATCGTCCACGGCGGCGGCGGTCGAATAGGGAAGGGATCGCTCCCCTATGCGCACTTCGTTTACGAGATAGGCGAGCGCCCGGGTGGGGGCCGGCGGGAGGGATTCGTCCCGGGACTCTCGTGGTTCTCGTCCCCGCGTCAGTTCCCCAACGAGTTCCTCGGCGTACGGGTCGAGAAAAACCCGATCGCTTTCCAGGGCAAGATGGTCTTCGCCGCGTCGCAAACGAAGCCCCGCGTCCTCCAGCCGGGCGTGTTGCGCGAGAATGCCGCTAAGGTCTCCGGCCGATTCCGGCGCGAGGATCGCGTTGACGCGTCCCTCGCGCTCGAGCCGCTTCTGGAGAAGGGCCAGCGGAACGAAGAGGTTCATGGGCTTCTGCTGCGTGGGATGCAGACTGAAGCCGCCGATTCCCTCCGAGGGAACGATCGAACCGACCGCAAGGCGCAGAACAACCACCGTGTCGTCGCGCTCCCCGAGAAGAGTCTCTCGCGCGACGGCGCTGGGTTTCTCCACGCGCAGAAGGACCTCGTCCCCCTCCCGCGCGCGGATCTCTCTTGCCAGTTGGTCGTTGAGGACCACCCCTGCGCCTTCTTCTCCGAAACCGCCCGGTCGCGACGTCTCCCCGAGACGCCAGAATCCATCGTCTACGCCGAACACTTGCACGCGACTCGCCCGGGCGCCTCCCTCCGCTTGGGTCACGGAGCCGCTCAGGAGAATGGCGGGCGCCGCTCCCTGAAAGGCGGAGACGAGTTCCTGCCGGAGAAAAAGGTCGGTGACCAGAGCGTGGTCTGTGCGCCCCAGGCGTTCGAGAACCAACGCGCGCAGACTCCGGCGCACCGATTCCCCCACGAGCAGAGATCCCGCGAGGACAGCCACGCCGACGCCCGTGGCGAGGGCCACGCACAGGTTGATCCGCCAATAGTGAAGCAGGCTGCGCAAAAGGAATCGTGCGAGGGAGAACATGAAGAGATGCCCTGGGACCCCGGTCGGCTCAGTCCTTCACGCCGGCAAGTCGTCCCTCAGCCAGGTTCAGGACTCGACCGAATCGCCCGGCGAAGCGTCCGTTGTGGGTGACGATGACGAGGGCGATCTTTTCGTCTTGGAGGAGGCCGAGAAAACAATCGCCCACGGCGTCCCCGGTCTTCACGTCCAGGTTGCCCGTCGGCTCGTCGCACAGGACAATGGACGGCTCGTTGACCAGGGCCCGGGCAATGGCGACCCGTTGGCGTTCCCCGCCGGAAAGATCGCAAGGGCGGTAAGTCGCGCGATCGGACAAGCCGACGCTTTCCAGGAGCCGGCGCGCGCGGTCGAGCGTTTCCTTCGACCGGCGGGGCCGCACGAGCGTGGGAATCAGCACGTTTTCCAGAGCGGTGCACTGAGGGAGCAGTTGGTGGTCCTGAAAAACGAAGCCGAGCTCTCTGTTGCGGAAATCCGCCAGGTCGGCCGGGGAGAGGGAGAAGGGATCGCGACCCAACAGCCGCACACGTCCGCTCGTCGGCGAGTCAAGGGTCCCCAAGACGTGGAGAAGGGTGCTCTTGCCCGCTCCCGAGGGCCCCATGATGGCGACGGATTCGCCCCCGTCCACGGCCAGATCGACCCCGTCGAGAATTACGAGCGAGCCGCCGGGGACGGGGAACTCTTTGCGGACTTCCTCGGCGAAGACCGCCAAACTGCTGGAATTGCCGTTCATGACGACGAGCCTCGAGCTCGGGCCGGCCAAGGGTCGCGACGCTACGCGGTTTATCCCTCAGAATCCGAGCGGTGTCAAACCCGATGTGA
>DATKZW010000730.1:0-2924 GCA_035527775.1 Sumerlaeia bacterium
AGATGCCGGCTCCGGCACGGCAATGGACTCCGAAGGGGGCGCGTCGCGAGGGCGCCGGCGGGACGTGTGGGCGGCCTCAGACGGGCGCGGAGAGGCGGGGCCGCGGGAGGCGTCCGTTCTTCCGCCTCTGTTTCACATTACCAGGCGCACCGAGGGAGCGCGCCAGAGGAATGCGCCGATCCGGAACGCCTGGCGCCGGCCCCTCAGATCCAGTTCGCCTCGCGCGCTTCCTTCATCTTGGCGCTGTAAGAAACCATGGAATCCTCGCCGCCGTCGAGAGCCACGAAGGTCTCGACGACGCCGACGAGCTCGGGCGCGGCGGGCGTCACGCCGAACTGGTTGCCGACGTCGGCGATCACGGCGTCCAAGCCGAATCTCTGCGCCACGGCGATGAAAGCGCGGATATGGCCGACGCGGCGCTGTTGAGCGCCGTGGACCCAGTTCGAGACGCCGAGCAGGACGTGCGCGCCTCGCATCTCCGGGTCCTGGCGGATGCGCCGGATCGCGTGGAAGGAGTTGTGCGTGTGCGAGGGCTTGATCTCTCCGGTGGCGCCCATGCATCCGTCGGAGGCAAGGCCGAGGGTCGCCGTGTCGAAGAAGATCTGGTCGGGGCGGAATCCGGCGCCGCTCAGCAGTCGGAACATCTCCTTGGCCGCCGCGTGCATTTCATCCGCGGACTGGAGAGGCCCCGCCGGTCCGACGAGAAGACAGACGGCGCTGAAATCGCGCCTCTTGCGCATGTCCAGGACAGGTCCGTACTTGTCCTTGTCGACGTACGCGATCGAATTGACGAGCGGCGGGCGCACGTCGCCGAAACTGAACCACTCTTCGAGCCCCGCGAGGAGGACTTCGACGTTGGAACTGTCGACGCACGGGGGCGTCCAGTCGCCGTGTTTATGAATCAAGCGCACGTATTGGCGCATCGCCTGAGGCGTGTCCGCACCAAGAGCGTCGACGTTGACGTCGAGGTAGCGGGCTCCTTGTCTCGCCTGCGACTTGATGAGATCCACGACGACCCAGAGGCCGCGATTGGACCGGGTGAATCCTTCGTCGCCCATTTGCTGGATGCACTTCATCGCGGCGCCGGGAAGGGGGATCGAGGCGTGAAGGAGCTCGCCGATCTGGATCAAGCCGCTGCCTTCAAGCGGGTTCGCCTTCTTCGCGTGGTCCCGGCCGAAGTAGTAATTCAGGAGGGAGGCGGTATTGGCCAGTTCGGGATTGCGGCGCGGCAGAGTGATCTCCTTGAACCTCTCGAAATCCTTGTAATGCAGGAGACGGTAATAGAGCGTTTCCCCGACGCAAACCCGGTCCTCATTGTTGCCGCATCGCCCGCTGGGATCGGCGTCGCCGCACGGCGGGTTGGGCAGGCCCTTCTCGCACTGCCCCATGGTGCAGACGTAGTGGTTCTCGGGAAGGAAACAGTCTCCACAGCGCTCACACTGGTACATGACGCCCTTCCCGAATCCCTCGATACTGTTGAAAAGGCGATAGAGGGCGCCTTCGCGCTCGGCGGATTTGTTGAAGGGCGTGAGGACGGCCTTGGCCACGCCGTAGAGCGGCCCGGTCTCACTTAGGGCGAGGTTGTGGACCGTTTTGGAAAACGCCGCCGACTTGCGCACGGGCGGCGGCGCGCTTTCGGGCGCGGGGAAGGTGATGTTGTCCTTGAACTCGCGCCAGTCTTTGATTTGCAGGGCCGTGTCGATGACCTTCTCGACGTGCTCGAGTTTCTTGAACTCGCCCGGCTTGCCGAGATCCACACCGGCGTAGCCGAGCTGGCGAAACATGGCGAACTGCTGACCGGCGCGCTCCAGGCACGGGATGAGTTTCTTGCCTTTCAGAACATTCAGAAAGTCCTCGGTGACGACGCAGCCGGGCAGAGTCTGCATGTACTTGGCCACGGGGTAAGTCACCACCAGCGCGTTGCCGATGATGGGCGTACCCAGATGGCCGAGCTCCTTGATGAGATGCTCGCAGCGCTCGGAATCCCAGCCGCTCTGCAAAGTCAGAAACGCGGCGCCTTCGCGGATCTTCTTCTGCGCTCTGATGTATTGCATGGCGAGCGAGCCGTCGGTGTACTTGTAGGGCGAGACGGCGGCGCCGGCTTCGAGGGCGGGGATGGAAGCGAAATCCTCGGCGGTCTTCGCTTTCCTGAGGAGTTCCAGGTTCAACTCCCGAATCAGCTGCAAGAGCCCGAGCGCATCGACCTCGAAAACGCCCTTGGAGGTGGCCGAGAGATCGCCCGTCAAGGCAAGAACGTGGTGAACGCCGCTCTCGACGAGCGAGATGAGGAGCGACTTGACGGCGTCGACGTTCATGTCCTTGCCCGTGATGTGGGGCGAGATCTCAACCTCTTCGGGGAAGCCCTGCTCGCGAAGGATGCGGATCGAGGCCTGGTGATCGTAGGAGAGGTTGCCGCCGGGGTTCTGGGTCAGCGAGACGCTGCCGAAGACGATGCCGTGCTCCTTGTACTTCTTGTTGAGCTCGGCCAGTCCTTTGCCGATGTTGGCGACGTGGATCACCTCTCCCCGGTTGTGCGGCGTGAACTCGACGTTCACGGCGAATTTCCCTTCGCGAATCGCTTGCAGAAAACCCATTGTCCTACTCCTCTCCTTCGAGATCGGGGTGAGGGCGCGGCCCCAGGCTGCGTTTCCGGTCTGCGGGATTGCGGGATTTGGCGCCGCGCCGGCTCCCCGCCGGGGGACGTCCGGCCCCGCCAATCTATCTTCCTCCATCCGGTCGGATCCGCACGGGAGCGCCCTTCCGAGCGCTCGTATAAATGGCCTCGAGGATTTCCATAACGATCAGACCCTCCTCGCCGGTTGCGGTGTGCGGGACGCCCCGGGCGATGCAGTCGACGAAGTGGTACGGCGCGCCTCGCACCTCGGGCACGGGGGGATGCAGCTTCATGTCGAACTGACATCCTT
>DATKZW010000731.1:0-16012 GCA_035527775.1 Sumerlaeia bacterium
CTTCCGGGCTCCGCGGGTACGCTCCCGTCTTCAGAGTCCCTAACAGAAAGACAGAGGACAGACCGTGGCACGGCCATCTTGGCCGTGGCTCACGGGCTGGAAGCCCGTGCCACATTCATTCGGTTAGGGACTCTCAGAAGAACTCCTCAAACACCGCGTCCGACAGCAGAAGTCCGTCCTCCGTGAGCCGCACGTTGTCCCGGGAGACGAGGAGAAGGCCCGTGGCGCGGAGGCGGTCGATCTCGCGCGCATACTCGACGGCGAAATCGCACTCGATTCGGCGGCTGAGCTCGGCGGGATCGACGCCTTCGCACTGGCGCAACGCGAGCATGATGGTCTCGCCTCGCCGAGAAGGCTCCGAAGGGGGCTCCTCAACCGTCCCCGGGCAACGTCCGGCTTCGACTTGCGCGAGGTAGCGCGCCAGGTCCGACGGGTTCGCGCAACGTGTGTTGCCGAAGTAGGAATGAGCGGCCACGCCAAGGCCCAGGTACTCGCCCCCCGTCCAATACAGCGTGTTGTGGCGGCTTTCGTGACCCGGGCGCGCGTAGTTCGATATCTCGTAGTGCCGCCATCCCGCGCTTGTCAGGAACTTACGCGCCGTCAGGAACATTCGCCTTTGAGTTTCCTCCGCGGGAAGGACGATCTCCCCTCGCGCGCGGAGAGCGTGCATCGGCGTCCCTTCATGCAGCGTGAGACCGTAGACCGAAACATGAGGGGGAGCGTGCCGTATCGTCTCTTGGAGGGTCGTGCGCCAACGCCGCAGAGCGCCCGCGTCCCCTCGGGCGCCTGGATCGCTTCCGCTTTCCCGGGGCGTTCGACCGATGCGCTCGGGCGCTCCGAAAATGAGATCCAGCCCCCAGGAATCGAATCCGCAGGTCTTGACTTTCTCGATGGCCGAACGCGCGTCGTCAGACGTATGACGACGGCCCAGGGCTTTCAGAACGTCATCGTCAAAGCTCTGCACGCCCAAACTGATGCGCGTTACACCCGCTCTGTGGCACTCCTCGAGGCGCCCGGCTTCCGCGCTCGTCGGGTTGCACTCGAGGGTGACCTCGGTTGCGTCGCTCAGCGAGAAAGCCTCGCGCGCCTTGGTGATGAAACGGGCGACCTCGCCGGCGGCGAGGAGCGAGGGAGTTCCTCCGCCGAAGTAGATCGAGTCCAGGCGGCGGCCGCGCAGGCGAGGATGGGCCTCCAAGGCGATCTCGAGCTCGCGCTCGAGAGCTCGCAGAATGCGCGTCCGCAAGTCGGGTCCAATCTCGTCGAGCGGGAAAGACGTGAAGTCGCAGTAAGGACACTTGGCGAGGCAAAAGGGGATATGCAGGTACAGCCCGAAGCGGTCCGAGCGATTGGGACGCGGCGGGTTCATGGCGCGGCGAGCCGCGGCACGGCCAGAGGCGCCGTGGAACTCGTGCGGGAGCTCTCCGCAGCCGGCGCGGTCGGCCGGGGAGTTGGGGGCTTTGCGACCAGGTGGGGCTCGCGTCGCGAGAGCGGCCCGGAGGGCAGTCCCGGCAGCATGGGACGCAGGTCAAAGATCGGCGCGCGCGGGATCGGCGGCTTGGTCAGGGAACCCGGCGCCGGACCGACCGTTAGAAGAGGCGCTATCTTGCGGTACAAGTCTTCCGAGACGCCGAAGACTTCCCGGAGTTGGTCCACGCTCTGGAAACCCGATATGCTCAGCCGATGGGAGATGATGCCGCGAGCGCGGATCGGGTCGAGGCCGGGAAGAGCGGCTAGCTGCTCGGCGGTTGCTTGGTTCAGGTCGAGCGGGTTCTTGATCGACGCCGGCCCGCCGACCTGCTGAGGAGTCTGGGTCGGCGTGGGCGTCTGTGTCGGGGTGGGGCTTGGCGTGGGGGTGGATGTCGGCGTCGCCGTGGGCGGCAGGATGGGAAGGAAAACGGCGTTCGGCTCGGGAGAGCCGGGCAGGGAAGGCGACGTCACGGGGTCTCTTCGGGAACTCGGCAAGGAGCCTGAGGAGACGGCAACCGCGTTGAAGGGCGTGATGCCGGGTGGAGAAAGGGGGGTCGGGGTTGGTGTGGGCTCCAGCTTCGATCCGTCGAGGAAAAGACGGTCGACGAGGCTGTAGGTTTTCGGCCCTCGACGTTGTCTCGATGGCGCTGCTGTCCTTGGCCCGGTTTCGGAGGCTTGCTCGTCGGAAACCGATTCCGCCTGCCCTTGCGGCGCGTCTTTCCCGGCGCTCCCATGAGACGCGGCGGCGCTCGCTCCGCCTTCGTCGCCGGCTTCGCGAGGCGCTTGCGCGGCGGGCGTCTCCCCCTGGGCGGAGAGGCGTGAGGCTTGCGCGAAGGTCAGGCAAGCGAACGCGGCGCTCAGAAGCAGGACGGATGAGAAGAGAGTTCGTTCCCTTTTGGAGATCATCTTGGCGTCCTTGGTGTGAAGGCGCGGCAGCAATCCCCCCGCGAAGATCGGCGCGTCTTCGAGTTCTTTTTCCGCCAGACACCACCCAGCAGGGAGTTTACCGGAAAGTGGGGAGACGAATCAAGGGGATTGGGGTCTGGGGCCAAGGATCAGGGGTCGGGAAGGGCGGAATGCAGAACAGCCAACGGAAAATTGGGAATGAGTGAGAAGAGGGGCGGGAGAGAACATCTGGATGCGGATTGCGGAATTCGGGTCGCGGACTGGGGAACGTGCGGGGGACGGATTTCGGGTTTCCCGCCCCGGCGGGCCACGACCGCCCCGTCTCCCCTCGCCGCTACTTCCCCTCCGGCAAGAGCCTGAGGATCGCGTCAATCATGGCGGCGCGGGTCTCGTAAAGGTCGCCGCGCACGTCCATGCTCTGAAGAAACGCTTTCGCCTTTTGCGCTTCGCTCTTCTTGTCCGCGTCGCCCGGCGCCTCGGCGTCGCCCGATGCTTCAGCGTCGGCAATTGCCTTGCGCAGAGTGGCCAGGTAGCGGAGGTCGTCGATCCCTTCGCGGTATCCCTCCCATTGGATCGTGTCGATGCCGCCGTCGACGGTGGGATAGATGAAATTGTGCTGCCGCCACGGCTTGATGTTGAAGTCGTTCCAACCTTGATGGTAGATATAGGTCATTCCGCCGTCGTAGTCGGCAGCGTCGAGGAGAAGACCGTAGTTACGGCGATAGACCTCCGGGTCCTCGACGCCCGCCTGCGGATTGCTGTAACAGAATATCTTGTGACCCTTGCTGTGCCAGCGGGCGGCCTCCTCTGTCGTCGGGTGACCCGCGCAGACGAGGAGATCCTGGAGGTCGCCCACGTGCGGGAAGTTGCTGCCGACGTAGCCGGCCACGAAGACCTTGCCGCCCGCCGCGTGGATCTTCTCGAAATCAGGCCGCTGCTGTTTCAGCGCTTGGCCCCGCGCCTCATCTCTGGCGTAGAAGTAGACGTCGGAGAAACCGAACTCCTTGGCGACCTTGATTATCTCTTTCGCTCGTTCCGCGGATGTCCAGTACGTGTAGGCCGTCAGGTAGTAGAGGTGGTCGTTCTTCATGCCCACGTCGGCGCGCATCTTCAGGAGCGTCGGCAGCAGATCGAAATCCACCCCGACCGTGGGATTGTCGATGCCGTGGGCGAGAAGGTTCTCCAACTCCCAGCGATACTGAGCAGGGTTGCGCCTAGTGAAGTGCGCGTCGCCGGGGCCGTCGAGATCAAGGTGGCTGCCCCAGTGGAAATAGACGCTCGACTCGAGAGGATTCGGCCCGAGGTCGAAGGGAAGCACTTCGAGCTCCAGGGGGATCTTCGCCAACGTTCTCCCGCCGGACCGGATCTTGATCCTGCTTGTGTACTTGCCGGGCCGCGCGCGCTCGGGGACATGCACCGTCAGCCAGAACTGTTTCAGGGTCTGCTTGGGGACCGTGACGGGCCGCAACGTCTTCGCGTCGCGGATGGGACAGACGTCCGCCGAGAACTCCCCGCGCTGGCCCGGCGCCTCGTTGCTGACGCACTTCCATTCGGTCCTGCCGTCCGGGAAATCGAGACGGACGTGGTTCGCCTTCTTCTCGTGATCGACCTGGATCAGGTCGTCGTCCTTCAGAAGGAGCTCGGGAAGAAGGATGCGGACGCCCTCGTTGGTGATCCCGCGGCTGCCGCTTTGGTACCAGCGCTTGACGCTGCGAACGTCCAGAACTGAAGCGGGAAGCGCCCCCCCGGGGCCCCTCAGATTCGTCGCCGCCACGCGGATGACCATGTCGCGCTCCAGCGGGTAAACGACGAAGGAAGCGGGCTCGTACTCGCCGCGGCATGCGCGCAGGGAGATCGCGTCCGAAATCCTCTCGGGGGGATCCATCACCGGCAGGATTTTGCGGTGAGCGACGGCCCGCACGGGATAGGCAATCAACTCCTGGCCGGGACGCGCCATTTTTCTCATCTCGGCCGGCATCCGTTTCTTCGTGATGGCCCGCTTGATGTCTTCCTCCATCTCATCGAGTTGGGCCAGCGGGCGTTGGCCGTTCAGGTAGAGAGCGGCGAAGGTTCCTCGGGAGAGGGGCTGCCTGCTCCGCGCCGCCTGGCGCACGGCCTTGAGCGACTCATTGACGCTTTTCAGTTGCCTTTCGAACCGCCCCGCGATCTCCTCTTCGGCCTTCATCTGCGCGCGCAATTCGTCGGCGCGGCGGTCCCACGGCTCGACGACGTTCTTCGTGAGACATAGAGACAGATCGTCGTCCGACCGGGACGTCTCCTCGAAGAGAAGCAAGGCGAACGCGTCGGGGCGGTGGAAACTGGTCCCCGTCGGCGACCAGGCGCTCAGCTCCGTTTCGCCTCCCGCGCGGCGCTGCCGGCATACGTTCATGCGCCAAACGGAGCCCGGTTCGACCGTCGCAGCCAGGCCCGAGACGGGGATCGCGACCTCCGCCGTCCACCGATCCGTCTTCTGCGCCGCCTTCGCTGTCCAGTCGATTCTCCACGGATTCCACTGGGAAAAAGGCCCCCCAAAGCTCTCCTTGTACGTGACTCCCGCCGCCGTAACCGCAAAGTGATAGTAAGGTCCCCGGGCGCCTTCCGGGCTGATCAGTATCTCGATAACGTCGTCCCCGAAGACGTCCACCTGCCCGTCCTGATCGGCGTTCGTCAGGACGGCGCTCATCTGGGGTTCGAGGCATTCCAGGACGAGGTACAGGTTCTTGTCGTCATAGAAAACGCCGCCGCTCGTCTGCGCCGCGGCGGGTTTCCCCGTCGCGCCGTCGGCGAAATCCCGCATGGGTTCCCCCGCTTTCGGCCCGGAGAGATGCGTTTCGACGCGGGGCGGCGCGTCAACCTTGCGCGCGCGAATCACCTTGAGCGGCGGCTCCGCGCCGGCTTCCGGTTCGGGAACCTGAGCCGGCCGTGCGCACGAGAGCAACGCCAAGGCGGCGGACCCCGATACGAAGACGCCCCATTTCTCCCAGATCTTGCTCATGTCATCCTCCTCGTCGTCCCCGGGCTGTCATTGACAGCCAACCGCGGTCTTCCACATCCTGGCCTCAAAACAGATTCCTAGTCCGACGACGGCGGAAGATAATCCAAGGCGCCCTGGTTCGTCCGCATGATGGGCCCCCACGACGCGGTCCCGTTGCTCGGGTCGTAGGGCCCGGGGGCACCGCCGGTGTATCTGCCCGCGAGGATGTCGCCCTCATAGAAGTTCCACCTCCTGCTCGGACCCGCCGAGAAGAGGGACCACTTGTAGTTTCTGGCCTGGATGACGGCGATGACTTCGCTCGGGTTCGCGGGCTTCTGCCAAGTGTAGTTGTCGTACTCGTAAGGCGTGTTCATGGGTCGCGACGACCAGCCCCCGGACGCCCCGTCGGCCCCCTCGAGGAACGTGTTGATGCGGAAAGGATCGCGGGGGATGGACGTCAGGTAGGCGACCGGGGTTGTCAACTGGAACTCGTAGGGATTCCACTGCCCCCAGATTCCGCCCCACCCGAAATTCACGGGGCCGTAATCGTTTTCACGGATGCTGATCGGCTCGCGGTTGTAGTCCGCCGTATAGGCCTCGATCGCCGTGGCCAGAGCGTGCATCTCTTCCTTGACGCGCGCCACCTTCGCCCGCACTTGCGCCTCAAGGAAGTTCGGCACGGCGATGGCGGCCAGAATCGCGATGATGGCCACCACGATCAGGAGCTCGATCAGGGTAAAGCCTCGCCAAGATCCTCGCGGACAGGTTTCGTCCGTTTCGTGCATCTTGTCGTTCTTTCGCCGACGCGGGCGCCTCGTCAAGCGGCCGGAGCTTCACCTCTCGCAGGTCAGTTGAAGGAATGCCAGCCGCCGGCCTGACCGGCGCCGCCGACGTAGATGATGTCTCCCATGCTGCGCGTGCCGTTGCTTGGATCGTAAGGGACGAAGAACCCGCCCCCCGGCGCCCACGTCGAGAAGCGCTTCGAGGGCCCCACGCAGAAGAATAGGTAATCCGATCCCCAGTACGACGCATGGTAGACCTGGTACTGATCGATCCAGACGGGCAGCATTGTCCTGTGGTACTCGCCCCCCGAGTAGGCGTAGCCGCGCACCGGCTCTTCGCCCGACGCCACCATTTCGCTCGTAAAGGGACCGAAGGGGTTTTCCGCGGGAAGAGCGGTCATGTAGGCGATGGGCGTCGTGAGAACGCCCAGAGACACGAACCCGCCATAGGCGGCGTACCACGGACCGGGCGGTCCCGTACAGCTTTCCCCGTCGGGCATTCGATGGTTGTCGGCTCGATAGGACTCGAGGGCTGTCACGAGGCTTCGGATGTCGGTTTTCGCTCGCGAAACCTTCGCGCGAACCTGCGCCTCGAGGAAGTTGGGCACGGCGATCGCGGCCAGGATCGCGATGATGGCGACGACGATCAGCAACTCGATCAGTGTGAACGCGTCGCGGCTTTCTCGGGATTCTCTTCTCATGGCGTCCTCCAAGAGGCAATCCCCGATCCATATCTCGAATCCAGATGCAGCATCGTGCGCCCGCGTCCCGCCTGTCAACCAGAATCCCACTCCGGTTTCCCGCTGCCGAGCCCTCCCGGCCACATGGAACTCTGGGACGCGGCGCCGGCAAAATGCCGGCGCCACGAAGAAGTCCATGTCGCAAGGGCCTCCGTTGACACGGGTCTCAGGAAAACGTTGACATGGCTCACGAAACGCCGTTTCATGCCTCAGAGGGTGTGTGAAAAGTGTGGAACAGCCGCCCTCGGCTGTTATGTGCATAGGACGCCGCATCCTTTCTCGTGGTTCTCACCGGCGAGGGCGCCGGCGCCACACGATCCAACCGCCCTTTTCACATACCCTCTCAGAGCGCTTGGCAGACGCATTGTCGGGCGAGCGGACTCCCGTTCCTCGTGAAGGTCTCCCGGAAATGGCGGCCCCTCTGGAATCCAATTCAACCCCCCTTCTCCTGCGAGACGGCGAAGTGCATCTATGGTTTGCCGACCCGGAAGAGACCGGCGATCCGGCCCTCTTGTCGCAGTACGTCGATCTTCTCAGCGAGGAGGAACGAGCCCAATACCGGCGCTATCGCTTCGAGAAGGACCGTCGACTTCACCTGATCGCGCATGCCTTGGCCCGAGCGGCCCTGTCGCGTTATGCCCCGGTTCGGCCGGAAGAATGGACCTTCGCGCACAACGCCCATGGCAAGCCCCGGATCGCCGGCCCTCAGGCGGGGCAGGCTCTGCGTTTCAACCTCGCTCACACGCGGGGCATGGTGATGTGCGGGGTCGCGAGAGAGGCGGAGATCGGCGTGGACGCGGAGGACATGGAGCGGAAGTCCGACATCCGGGGGATCGCGCGAAGGTTCTTTTGCGCCCCGGAGCGTTCGGCGTTGGAGGCGCTTCCGGAGGCCGGGCGTCGCGATCGTTTTTTTTCCCTTTGGACGTTGAAGGAAGCGTACGTGAAAGCGCGCGGCATGGGCCTGTCCATCCCCCTGAATCAATTCGCTTTTCACTTCGGAGAGGAAGGGGCGGTGGCGGTGGCTTTCGATGAGAGGCTGGGCGATTCGGTCGATGGCTGGGCGTTTGGGGTTCTCTCCCCTTCGAGAGAGCGCCGCGCGGCCGTGGCCGTCCGTGTTCTCGACCAGGGAGTCGTACGGGTCCATGTCCGAAAGACCGTGCCCTTGGTCCGGGAAGAAGTGTTTCCGTGTCGGATCCTGTGCCGTTCCGAGCGGCTTGCCGGGGGACGTGACTGACCCGGCGGGGCGCGGCGCCGAGCCCAAGCACGGGGAGGTCGAAAGATTGCTTTTCCCTCTTGACTTCTCGACAAGTCACCCGTCATATTCGGCGGGTATTGGGGCTCTTGTACGCAAGACGGGGGCGGGGAATCTGGCGTCCGACGCATCACTCTGAGACTTGAGGACTGGATGAGCGCACGACAGGTTCGCCCTCAGCATTAGACCGGAATCGAGCGCGGCAAGAGATCAAGGAAATCCTCCCGAAACTATCGCTGGGGCAGAGAAGCGATGACCCGTAGCGCTCAAGCAACGCCCTCCGTCGCCCAAAGACGCGCCACTCTGGCGGACGTGGCGCACCTGGCGGGAGTCTCGCGGTCCGTGGCGGGCCACGTGCTCAACGGCGGCTCGGGCAATTCCCGCGTCAGTCCGGCCACGGCGAATCGGGTTCGCGAGGCGGCCCGCAATCTCGACTACCGGCCTAACATCGCGGCGCGCACGCTGCGGGGGATGCGGTCGCACTCCTACGGCGTTCTGGTCGCTTCGGCCGGCGACCCCCTCCGCTCGTTCCTCGTTCAGTACCTGGACGCCGAGGCGATTCAGCACAGCTGCCAGGTGCTGATCGGCAACACCCTCTGCGACGCCAAGGGCTTCGAGCGCTGCGCGGAGCAGTTCGCCCGGCGCGGGGTGGACGGCGTCTTCTGCGCCGTGCACCATTGGTTCGAGGGGGACCGCGCGGGGCTGATGACTCGCTTCCCCGCCGTCGTGTTCTACGAGGACCCGGGCGTGGCGGGCGCCCCCCATGTCTTGGTCGACCGGGAGCAGGGGGAGAGGCTTGCGGTGCGACACCTCGTTGGGAGAGGGCGCAAGCGGATCGGTCTGGCCGTGGGGAGTTCGGCGCGTCCCTCGCACCGGGCGCGTCGGGAGGGCTATCTGAAAGAGATCCGCGACCACGGCCTGCCAGCGGACGAGCGGCTGATTTTCGACGGCGAGCGCTGTGGCGCAATCTTCGCCGCCTACAACGAGGGAGCGAAAGCGTGGGTCTTTCCCTTTGAGGTCATGGATCTGGTCGTCGACCGATTGGTGGTGGACCGGAAAGCCGACGCCATCGTGGCGCACAACGATTTCTGGGCCAGCGCTCTCATTAAGCGCATCGGGGCGCGGGGGCTTCGCGTGCCCGAGGACGTGGCCGTGGTCGGCTACCTCAACCACTATCTGGCCGATTGGACGGACCCGGCCCTGACGACCCTCGACCTGCGTCACGACGAGGCGGCGCGATGCATGGTGAGCATGCTCGAGCGAATTATCGCCGAGGGCGCCTTGCCGGAAGAGGAGCGAGTCGTATGGATCCAACCGCGGCTGGTCGTGCGCGAATCCGCATAACGATGCGCGGACCAGTCTCGCGTGGAGTTGGGCAGGAAAACCCTGATGAAAGAGAGGTGTGCAGGCATGAAAACAGCCGAACGAACCGGAAGAAGGCGCGGCGGGGCTTTCACGCTGATCGAGTTGCTGATCGTGGTGGCCATCATCGCCATCTTGGCGGCGATCGCGGTGCCGAATTTTCTCGAGGCGCAGACCCGATCGAAAGTCTCAAGAGCGAAATCGGACATGCGGTCGATCGCCGTGTCGCTCGAGGCCTATCGAACAGACTATCCGAACTATCCTTACAGCGACAACGTCGTCTACGGCCTGCCGCGCGTGACAACGCCGATCGCGTACATGACTAGTCTTCCCGACGATCCCTTTCTCCAGAACGCCATTGGCTGGGGCGACACGGGTTTCATTTTCGACCCCTCCTACTGCTACTACCATTCCATCCCCGGCGGATATCCCGAGATTCCGGGCTCGGCCGATCTCTACCAGAAGATGCAACGCAACTATCTCGTCAACCGTTTGATTATCCCGGAGGGCGGGACGCAACTGCCCATGGGCCAACACTACCAGATGCAGTGGGAGATGAGAAGCCCCGGACCGTCGCGCTACTACTGGTACGCCCTTCCCTACGACGCCTCCAACGGGACCAAGAGCCAGGGAGAGATCGCGCTGTTCGGTCCCGGAAACGTGGGACTCGGTTTCTGAGGCTGTCTTTCGGGAATCGAAGGCGCGACGGCGACCGTTGCGGAAGCAGTGGGGCAGTGGCATTGAAGCGTGCTGTACGACGCCTCGAACGGCGCGGGCAACATCGGGCGCCTGGTTGGGAACCTGAGTTGCGAGGATCTGATCGGACAGTAACCCATCGAGGAGTGAAAGGAGGAAACAGCGATGACAACGTCAAGGAATGCGGGATTCCCGAGGAGGGCGTTCACCCTCATCGAGCTTCTGATCGTGGTGGCCATTATCGCCATCCTGGCGGCGATCGCCGTGCCGAATTTCCTTGAAGCGCAGACGCGATCGAAGATCGCGCGGGCAAAGGGCGACATGCGATCCCTCGGCACGGCGCTGCAATCTTACGCCGTCGACTACGGGACCTACCCCGACGAGCGGAATGAATACGGAAGGTACTACGTCCAGTACATCGTCTTGCTTTCCACGCCGGTGGCTTACATCACGTCCACGCTCCTGGTGGACCCCTTCAGCACGATCGACTACCACAATCAGCCGGATTTCAAGGGGACTTACAGCTATCTCACCTATAAGGACGCGTGGCAGAAAGGCTTCTACCCCGATTGGGAGCGCAACGGATGCGTGCTGGCGAGCTTCGGTCCCGACCGCCTGGATTCGGGCATTCAGCATCTGCCTTACCTCTACAACCATCCTGACATGGCTTTCGTAAATGCCTTCTATTCCGTGCCCGCTCCGGGTTGGGTCTACACCATCTACGACGCGACGAACGGAACGAGGAGCTGGGGGGACATCGGTCGCTGCATCGGCGACCTGTCCTGTCCGGAGAGTCCCAACGGTTGAGCCGCGCGATCCGGGATGAAGGCCCTTCGCGGCGCCTTGGAGTGTGAAAGGCGCGAGCAGGCGGGACGACGCTGGACGGTCGGGCCACCAAAGGGAACCACTCAATGATCTGAGAGAACCCCGCCGGGGGCAACTGGGCCACAAGAGAATGCAGGAAACACGGTCTTCATGTTTGTGGCACAGCCGCCCCCGGCTGTGATTCTTGTGGCACAGTCGCCCCCGGCTGTGATTCGTGTGGCACAGCCGCCCCCGGCTGTGATTCGTCTGGTCTTCCGGAAATTCCTTAGGAGAGAGGCGGGGGCATCCAAGATGAAACAGGGCTGGCTTTCTTCCGTGGCTTGGGTCGCGCTGACCCCCTTTCTGACGGGCGTGGCGCCCGCCGCGCAACCCGACGCTGCGAATCTGGCGTTCGCATGCGCGGCGGACAACGATCTCTACCGCGTTCTGTCGGATCTCGGTCGCGACTGGCCGCGTTACGACACGCCTTCAGAGGCCGTGGGCGCCGCGCCCGAAGGATCGGGCGTTCTCATCCTGGCGGACGGATATCCCCAGAAAACGACCGCCATCGGCCCGGCGATTTACCAAGCCGCCGCGAAGAAGGGGCTGCGTCTCTATGTCGAGTTCCCCGCCGACCTGCCGGATGTGACGGTGGGCAAGGCGCGCCGAGTGAATCTGGAGCGGGGCGTCGTGACTTCGACCGCCTTCGGCGAAACGCTGAAGCCGATGCGGATCGTCATGATTCACGACTGCCACTTCGTCGAGGTCGAGGCGAAGAACCCGCACATCGTCGCGGCGAAGGTGGCGGGATTCGACACGGCGGCCTTTGGGCTCGACGGCGCGGACCCCCGCCCGATCCTTTTCGAGCATCCCCGGGGCGACATTCTCGTCTCCACGACCAAGCTCAGCCAGTTCGTCACGGCGCGCTACGCCACGAAGGAAGCCTGGCAGGCGATCTGGAAGATGATCCTGGGCTGGGTGGCGGGCGGAACGCAAGTCCCCGACCTGGACTGGACGCCGACTGTGCGGCCCACTTACGCGCGCGATGAGAAACTGCCCCCCGACGCCGCCGAGCGGGCCATCATCCGCGGCATTGACTGGCACTCGAACGCCAAGATGCTGATGCACGCCTCCTGGAAGGACAAGTACGACCGGTACCGCGAGGAAGGCATCGTCGACCGCCACAACCCGGTCGGTCCGCGCCCCGATCCGTCCTGGGCCTCGGGGGACGGCGAGTTCGGCGTGCTTGAAGGCGTCAACTCGACGGTTCGATACAACGGCGAACAACTGATCCGGTGGTGGCTGCGGACGGACTCGGTGGGCGAGAGCTCGCTGGCTTTCGCTTTGCGCTCGAAGGTGGACGGCGACGAGCGGAGCGCCCGCATCGCGGCGAATCTCCTCGACTGGGTCTACGTGAAATCCGGCTTCTTCCAGAACGAGCCGGAGAGAGCGAACTTCGGCCTGACGTACTGGGGCACGGGCAACACGGCCCTCTACGGCGACAACGACATCAAGATCATCCTCGGCTGCATCGGCGCCTCCGCCGTTCTGAAAGAGAAGCGCTGGGACGAATTCCTGGTGAAGAGCATTGTGGGCAATTTCCGCACGACGGGGGTTTACGGTTTCCGCGGCGCGGCGCTCAACGACGGCGAACTCCTAAGCAAAGGGTGGCGGCGCTTCTGGCGCAACCGCACGATCCACTACGCCCCCCACTATCAGGCATGGATCTGGTCCAGCTATCTCTGGCTCTACGACAAGACGGGATACGAGCCGCTCCTGACGCGCACGCGCGGCGCGATCCGCATGATGATGGAGGCCTATCCCGACAACTGGCGCTGGACGAACGGCATTCAGCAGGAGCGGGGCCGCATGCTGCTGACTCTGGCATGGCTCATTCGCGTGGACGATCGGCCCGAACACCGCGCGTGGCTGCGGCGCATGGCTGAGGACATGCGCAAATGCCAGGACGCCTGCGGCGCCATTCGAGAGGAACTGGGAGATCTGGACAAAGGCAGCTACCGCCCGCCCCAGTCGAATGCGGAATACGGGGGCAACGAGGCGTCGCTGATTCAGGAAAACGGCGATCCGGTGGCCGATCTGCTTTATACGTGCAACTTCGCGTTTCTCGGGCTCCATGAGGCGTACGCCGCAACCGGCGAGAGTCTGTATCGGGAGATGGAAGACAATCTGGCCGAATTCCTCGTGCGGATCCAGGTGAAGAGCGAAGCGCATCCCGAACTCGACGGCGGTTGGTTTCGCGCCTTCGATTTTCGGCGGTGGGACTATTGGGGCTCGAACGCCGACGCCGGATGGGGCGCGTGGTCCATCGAGGTCGGCTGGACCCAGGCTTGGATTCCGACGGTTCTCGCGCTGCGTCACTTGGGTCTGAACCTCTGGGACGTGAGCGAAGAGAGCCAGGCAGCGAAGCGCTGGGAGGGGATCCGCGACTTGATGCTGCGGGAAGATCAGCTCGAGATCCCCAAGGCGAAGGAAGTTCGCCATGCCGCCGTCGGAAAGCCGGTCACCCTCGGCGCCGCTCCCGATCCGCGCTACCCTGGGCTTGGCGCGAAAGGGCTGACCGACGGCAAGATGGCGCCCGAGAATCACGCGAGCGTCGAATGGATGGGCTATTGTGGGCAGGACTTCGAGGCGACGATCGATCTGGGCGAGCCGACGGCAATCCTCAGCTTGGCCGCCAACTTTCTTCAGTCCATCGACGCGGGGGTCTTCCTGCCGAAACGCGTCGAGTTCGCCTCCTCGGACGACGGCAAGGACTTCACCGTCCTGAAAACCGTGGCGGCGGACACGTCGCCCCAGGAGACGGGAGCGTTCAGTCACACGTTGACGGCCGACGACCTGAAAACGACGGCGCGCTACATTCGCGTGCGGGCCGCCAACGTGGGCGTCGTGCCGGACTGGCACGACGCGAAGGGGGCCGATGCGTGGCTCTTCGTGGACGAGATCCTCGTCAATCCCTAGTTCCCGGGGGCAATCGAACGCCACAGAGGACTCGGAGAACACGGAGCGCCTGGACAAGGTTGGTTGACGGGTATGATGAGCGGGTTGCGCGATTGAGGCCCGTCGCGCTCTGAGAGTGCGATGCCTTCTCTGTGCCCTTGCCGCTCTCCGTGGCGACCGGGAGGCCAGGAGACACCCCGGATAGGGGAATGGCATATGCCGAAACGACATCTCCGAGTTTCCCGCAAGCGCTGCGTTCTGCCGGTCCTCTGTCTGGCGGGCCTGACGACGCCCCTTGGGGCGGGCGCCGGGGCGCCCTCGCTCCTCTTCTGCTGCCGCGCCGACAACGATTTGTACCGGGTCCTCGTCCGGATGGGCGAGAAGCGCCCCCGGTTCGGCGCTCCCGAGGAAGCCGTGCTTGCCGCGGCGGAGGGAGCGGGCGTGCTCGTTCTGGCGGATGGCTATCCCGGCGAGACAACCGACATCGCCCCGGGCGTCTACAAGACGGCTGCCGAGAAGAGGTTGCGCCTCTACGTCGAGTTTCCCGCGTCGCTCCCCGGCATGACCGTCGGCAGGCCGCGCGACGCAGCCCTCGAGCGAGCCGTCGTCGCATCGGACTTCTTCCAGCGGCCACTCACGGGCCGCCCCCATCTCGACAAGCTTCGCATCATGGCCGTCAACGGAAAGCGGTTCGTGCCGGTCTCGGCCGCTTCATCCCACATCGTTCTGGCGCGCGTGGCGGGGTTCGACTCCGCCGTGTACGGCCTTCCGGAAGAGACCTTTCCCCTTCTTTTCGAGCATCCCGGCGGAAACGTTCTGGTGTCGACCACGAAGTTGAGTCACTTCGTCACGGGCCGCTACGCGCCGACCGACGCCATTCGGGCCGTCTGGCGCGGCATCTTCGAGTGGCTGGTGCCCGGGGAGACGGTCCCGGACCTTCAATGGACGCCCACCGTCCGCCCCTCCTACGGACGGGACGATCCGTTGCCCCGAAGCGCCGAGCGGCGCGCGATGGAACGCGGCGTCGAGTGGTACAAGAAGTCGAAGTTGCTGCCGCCCGTGGCGCTGGACGAAGAGATCGCGCGCCGGGCGCAGGAGGGAAGCAACCTGCCGGCCCCCTCGCCGGACGAACCCATCGGCGACGGCTCGGCGGGCATTCTGCAATGCTATCTCTCCGCCATCCTGCCCGACGGCAGCCAGGAACGCAACGTCGTCCGCCGAGGCGACAACCAGTGCGAAACGGCCATGACGTTCGCCCTGGCGGGCAAAATCGACGGCGACACGCAGAAACTCGCCGTCGCCGGCAACATTCTCGACTACTATCTTTTCCAGTCCGACGCGCGCAAGGGAGCGCGGGCCGATCCGAATCACGGCGCCTACGGCATGATCGCATGGGGCGCCCCTGATCCCGCCTGGCTCGTGGCCAACTACGGCGACGACGCGGCGCGCCAGATGTTGGGGATCTTCGCCACGGCCGCCGTCACCGGCGAGAGACGCTGGGACGAGGCGGCGGCCCTGTGTCTCCTCGCCAATCTCCGCACCACGGGCCCCCTTGGTTTCCGCCACGACCGGATCGACATGGGGCCGCTCGAAGAGAAGGGATGGCGGCCGTTCTTCGAGGAGCCCGTCGTCCGAATGTCGCCGCATTTCGAGGCGTACCTCTGGGCGTGTTTCCTCTGGGCCTACTATCATACGGGGGACGAACTCTTCTACGACCGGACGGAAAAGGCGATCCGGACGACGATGGAGCACTATCCGGACGGCTGGAGCTGGACGAACGGCCTGGCCCAGGAGAAAGCCCGCATGCTTCTGCCTCTGGCGTGGCTCGTGCGCGTCAAGGATACGGCCGAGCATCGTGAGTGGCTGCGACGGGTCGGCCAGGGACTCATTGCCCTCCAGGCGCCGTGCGGGGGGATTCGCGAGGAGCTCGGCGCATTGGAGAAGGGCATGTTCCCGCCGCCCCAATCCAACGAAGCATACGGCGGAAACGAAGCGTCCCTCATTCAGGAAAACGGGGACCCCGTCTGCGATCTTCTCTACACGACGAACTTCGCCTTTCTCGGCCTGCACG